>DASZEO010000393.1:0-5440 GCA_035940755.1 Allosphingosinicella sp.
AGGTCGGCATTGGGCTGCTTCGCCTCGTTGGCGAGGTAGAGCGGGTAGACGTCTTTCAGCTGCACCACCGGCCGCCTCTCAGGCAGGCGTCGGGCCGGCGGACACCGGCTCCGCGGGCTGCGTGCGCTCGAAGCTGAGGCCGCGGGCGCTGCCGACGTCCACCGCGGCGCTCAGCTCCTTGATGTCCTTGTTGAGGATGCGGTCGTTCTCGGAATAGTCGATCGGGCAGTCGATCAGGTGGACGCCGGGCGTGTTCAGGCACTGGTCGAGCAGCCCGGCAAGGCCCTCGGCGCTTTCCACCCGGTGCCCGCTGGCGCCGTAGCTTTCCGCATATTTGACGAAATCGGGGTTGCCGTAGGTGAGGCCGAAATCCTCGAACCCCATATTGGCCTGCTTCCAGCGAATCATGCCGTAGGCGTCGTCGCGCAGGATCAGCACGGTGATGTTGAGCTTGAGGCGGACGGCGGTTTCCATCTCCTGGCTGTTCATCATGAAGCCGCCGTCGCCGCAGATCGCCATCACCTTGCGGTCCGGGTAGAGCATCGCGGAAGCCATGGCGGACGGGAGGCCGGCGCCCATCGTCGCCAGGGCGTTGTCGAGCAGCACCGTATTGGGCTGGCGCGCGGGGTAATTGCGCGCGAACCAGATCTTGTAGACGCCGTTGTCGAGGCAGATGATGCCGTCCGCCGGCATCGCGTCCCTGATGCGCTTGACCAGGCAGGCCGGGAAGATCGGGAAGCGCATGTCGTCGCACATCGTCGCGCTGTGCTTCACCTCGGCCTCGCGCGCCCTCAGCATCGCGTCGAAGCTCCAGGTGCCCGGGGGGACGATGTCCTCCTTGATCTGCCAGATGGCGTTGGCGATGTCGCCCGTGACCTCGACCTGCGGGAAATAGACGGGGTCGACCTCCGCCGTCTTGGTGCTGACGTGGATCACCTCGGTGCCGCCGTCCACCATGAAGAAGGGCGGCTTTTCGATCACGTCGTGACCGACGTTGATGATCAGGTCGGCCGCCTGGATCGCGCGGTGGACGAAGTCGCCCGCCGACAGCGCCGCACAGCCGAGGAACTTTGGGTGGGTCTCGTCGATCACGCCCTTGCCCAGCTGGGTGGTGATGAAGGGAATGCCGGTCTTCTCGATGAACTGGAGGAGCATCCGGCTCGTCATCTTGCGGTTGGCCCCGGCGCCGATCACGAGCACCGGCGAGCGTGCCTGCTCGATCTTGCGCACGGCCGACCGGACGGCTTTCTCGTCGGCGAGCGGCCGCCGCACCAGGCTGCGCTTGAGCGGGCGGGAGTCGGTCTGCTCGTCGGCAATGTCCTCGGGAAGCTCGAGGTGGACCGCGCCCGGCTTCTCCTCCTCGGCCAGGCGGAACGCCTCGCGCACGCGGCTGGCGATGTTGTCGGCGGAGGCGAGCTGGTGGGTAAATTTGGTGATCGGGCCCATCATGTCGACGACGTCCAGGATCTGGAAGCGCCCCTGCTTCGACTTCTTGATCGGCTTCTGGCCGGTGATCATCAGCATCGGCATGCCGCCGAGCTGGGCGTAAGCGGCGGCGGTCACGAAGTTGGTGGCGCCCGGGCCCAAAGTCGCGAGGCAGACGCCGGTGCGGCCGGTGTGGCGGCCGTAAGTCGCCGCCATGAAGCCGGCCCCCTGCTCGTGGCGCGTCAGCACCAGCTTGATCTTGGTCGATCGCGACAGGCTGTCGAGGAAGTCGAGATTTTCCTCTCCCGGAACGCCGAATATGTACTCGACGCCCTCTTCCTCGAGGCACTGGATGAAGAGGTCCGAGGCTTTGGTCATGTCGCCGGCTCCGATCGATCGCGGGTCGCTTGGTGGGCTCGCAACTGCGTCGGGGAAGCAAGCCGAACCGGCCGCCGTGCCCCCTTTGCAACACTTGCTGTACCGGGGATTGTTTCGGCTGTCATCAGCGGCTTGCGAGCCGCCTTTGCGGGTTGCATGAAGAAGCGCTTTCGGTCCATAGATTCGAACATAAGTGCAGGACCGCTTCGCCCGCTGGGCGCGGTGGGATGGGGGTCAGATGGGGGGCAGCCGCAGCATTGCCGTGGGTGTGGGGGCGTTCGCGCTCGCCGCCCTGTTCGGTTTCCTGCTCTTCCTCCGCCCCGACGGCGCTTTCGCCACCCAGCAGGCGGCGAGCGGAGCGACCTATGTCGGAGTCGCCAGCTGCGGCGGCACCACCTGCCACGGCCGCAGCGAGGCTGACGGCCCGGTCGTCCGCCAGGACGAGATCATGCTCTGGCAAGACCCGTCGACAGCCGCCGGCGCCCACAGCCGCGCCTACGCGATCCTTCAGGACCCGCGCAGCCAGGTGATTGCCCAGCGGCTCGGCATCGGCGAGGCCAGCAACGCGCCGATGTGCCTCGGCTGCCACTCCACCCCCGCCGGCACGCGCGGCGCGCGCTTCCAGGTCACCGACGGCATCGGCTGCGAAGCGTGCCACGGGCCCGCTTCGGGCTGGCTGTCGAGCCACTACGCGGTCGGCGGAACCCACGCCAACAACGTATCGCGTGGCCTCGTCCCGCTCGAAAACCCGCGCGCTCGCGCCGGCGTCTGCCTCGACTGCCATTTCGGAAGCGCGGACCAGGGCCAGTTCGTCACCCACCGCATCATGGCCGCGGGCCATCCGCGCATCTCCTTCGAGCTCGACCTGTTCACGACGCTGCAGCAGCACCATCAGGAAGATGCCGACTATCAGCGCCGCAAGGGCGTCGTCGATTCGGTGCGGATGTGGGCCGTCGGCCAGTCGATGGCGCTCGAGCGCTCGCTGACCCTGTTCGCCTCCCCGGCGCGCGGCACCGAAGGCCTGTGGCCCGAATTCTACTTCTTCGACTGCCACAGCTGCCACCGGCGAATCGCCGACGATCCGAACTTCCGCCCCACCGCGATCGCCAACCCGAGCCGGCCGATCCCGTCGGGCATGCCGCCCTACAATGACGAGAACATGATCATGCTTGCCGCCGCGGCGCGCGTGATCTCGCCGGACCTGGCGCAGCGCTTCGAGCGCGACAGCCGCGCCTTCCACCAGGCGATCGCGCGCGACCGGGCCAGCGCCGTCAACGCCGCCGGCACCCTGCGCGAGACCGCCCGGGCGCTCGCCACCGCCTTCGCCGGCGCGCCCGTCAGCCGCGCCCAGACCTTTGCGATCATCGACACGATCACCAGCGAGGCCATCAGCCCGCGCTTCACCGATTATGCCGGAAGCGTGCAGGCGGTGATGGCCACCGACACCTTGCTGTCGGCGCTGGTCGACGAACGGCAGGTTTCGGAGCAGGCGGCGAACGGCATCCGCACCGACATCAACAGTGCATACCGCGCCGTGCGGGATCCGAACGCCTACAGCCCGGGCGACTTCCGGGCGAGCCTGGGCCGGGCCGCAGCCGCGATCCGGAGGCTCAGGTGAAAAGTAACCGCGTATCGTCAATCGCCATCGCCGCTCTGCTGGTCGCCTCGTGCGGCGGCGGAGGCGGCAATTCGGGTCCGCAGCCCCAGCCCCAGCCCGATCCGCCGCCGCCGTCGGCTCAGCCGGTCTTCCAGACGCCGGCCCTCGTCAACCTGACGGTCGACGACATCGAGCGCATCATCGCGCAGGGCGTCGCGGAAGCTCAGGCACAGGGCCAGCCTTCCGGCTTCGTGGTGATCGACCGGGTGGGCAATGTGCTCGCAGCCTTCGCCATGAACGGCGCCGACCTCACCTTGCGCACGCCGCCGGCGCCGAACGGCCAGAGCACCGACCTTCAGGACCTGAACCTGCCGGCGCCGGCCGCCTTCGCCGGCGGCATCTCGAAGGCGCTGACCTCCTCTTACTTCTCGTCGGTCGGCGCGGCTTTCTCGAGCCGGACCGCCAACGACATCATCCAGGAGACCTTCCCGCCGTCGATCGGGACCCGCGGTCTCGAGAGCGGGCCGCTTTTCTCCGTCCAGTTCAGCCAGCTGCCCTGCTCGGATGTGGTCGAGCGCTACCCGAACCGCGCCGGCACGCACCGCGGGCCGCTCGGCGTCGGCGCGGACCCCGGCGCCTTTCCGCTCTACAAGAATGGGGCGGTGGTCGGCTCGGTCGCAGCGATCGGCGACGGCGTCTACGGTTTCGACCGCGAATATCTCGACAATGACGGCAACATCGAAGAGATCATCGCCTACGCCGCCACCGCGGGCTTCCGCCCCCGTGCCGAGATCCGGGCCAACCGGATCGCGGTGGACGGAACGCTTCTGCGCTATTCGGACGCGACCGACTCGGACGTGAAATCGAACCCGGCGCAGGCGCCGGCCTTCGCCCAGATCAACAACGTCGCCGGCACGCTCGTCTCGATCCGCGGCTATTACGACGCCGGCACGGGCATTCGTGCCGGCACGATCTACGGCACCGAGGAATCGGGTGTTCGTCCGGCCACAGCTTCGGAATTCAGCGTCCCCGAAGCGTGGGTGCTGAGCGACGGCTCGGGCAATCAGCGCTACCCGATTCGCGCCGGCACGGATGGGACGCAGGCGCTCACCGCCAACGAGGTGCGCGCGCTCCTTGAGGAAGCGTTCCTGGTGCAGCGCGCCGCGCGCGCTCAGCTGCGCTGGCCGCTCGACAACCGCGCTCAGAACACGATGGTCGTGGTCGACACGAACGGCGAGATCCTCGGCATGGTCCGCGGGCCCGACGCGCTGGTCGACGCCATCGACGCCGTTCCGCAAAAGGCGCGCACCACCGCCTTCTTCTCAAGCCCGTTCGCGGCGTCCGACCTGCTCGCTCACCCCGATCCCCAGGTGCGGGGGTATGTCGCCGCGGTGCGCACCTTCCTCGGCGATCCGAACGCCCTGACCGGCGACATCGCCTTCTCGCTTCGCGGCATCGGCAACCTGTCGCGGCCTTGGTTCCCGGACGGCGAGGTCGGCCGGCCGCCCGGGCCGCTGTCGATCCCGTTCGAGCGGTTCAACATCTTCTCCACCGGCCTTCAGTCGCGGCTGATCACTCCGGACATCCTCGATCACGTCAATTACGTGCTCGGCAACCGCGCCACCGACGTGCCGCGCAGCTGTACCCGGCTTCCGGACGTCCGCCCCGGCTTCAACCGGGTCAATAACGGCCTCACCCTGTTCGCCGGGGGCGTGCCGATCTACCGTGCCGGCCGCCTCGTCGGGGCGATCGCCTCGTCGGGCGACGGCAACGACCAGAGCGACATGATCGCCTTCCTGGGGCTCCACAATGCCGGGCTGCGGCTCAATGGCGCGATCGGCAATGCCGACCCGGCGATCCGCTCCGACCAGGTGCAGGTCCAGGTCGGCGATACGACGGCGCGGTTGCGCTACGTCAACTGCCCGTTCAACCCCTTTGTCGGCACCAACGAGCAGAACGTCTGCCAGGGGAAATGACGCTAGGGGCCGCCTTCCTTTCGCTGCTGACGTCGGCCGCTCCGGCAGCGCTTGCTGCGCCCGG
>DASZEO010000394.1:0-10601 GCA_035940755.1 Allosphingosinicella sp.
TGCGCTCGCTCGGCCTTGCCGATGAAGCGAGGATCCAGCTTCCGCTGACCCAGGAGGAGATCGGCGACGCGACCGGCCTCACCGCGGTCCACGTCAACCGGATGATGCGCGGGCTGGTCGAGGACGGGATCATCGAGCGCAGCGGCAGCCATTTGCGCGTGCTCGACGAGGCGCGGCTGTGCGTCGAAGCCAATTCGCTGGACCGGGCCGCGCTGGACACGGGGTGGCTGCCGCCGCCGCGCTAGGCGCTCAGGCCTTTTCCAGAGTGCATTGCAGCGGGTGCTGGTTCTGGCGGGCGTAGTCGATCACCTGGGCGACCTTGGTCTCGGCGACCTCGTAGGGAAAGACGCCGCACACGCCGACTCCGCGCTGGTGGACGTGGAGCATCACCCGGGTGGCGTCCTCGATCCCCATCTTGAAGAAGCGCTGGAGGACCAGGACGACGAACTCCATCGGCGTGTAATCGTCGTTCAGCATCAGCACCTTGTAGGGCGAAGGCGTCTTGGTGCGGGTGCGGGTCTTGGTGGCGATGCCGAGGCCCGTGCCCTCGTCGCCGTCGTCGCCGCCGCGCCCGCCGTCGCCCGCTCTGATCACGCTGTCCAACATGTCCATATCAACGCCGTAGATAAGTCACGGTGCCCGATCCCAGCAAGGGGCAGAGGTGGTAAACGGCGGTGTGGCGCCCCGGCGCAGGCAATAAAAAGGGCGGCCGCTCCCGAAGGAGGGCCGCCCTTTTCCCGCGGTCGGCGGTGCGACGCTCGAAAGCTGAGTTGCCTCAGGCAGCGAGGGTCTTCACGCGCTCGGCCGCGACGGTGTAGCGGCTGGTGATCGGCTCGGCGGCCTCGCCGGCGAGCTTCAGCACGGTCTCGCTGAGGCGGGCACTCTCGGCGACCGCGCTGTCGAAGGCGGCGCGGGCATAGTCGCCCTGCAGCTTGAAGAAGTCGGTGGCCGACTTCACCTCGGCGAAGCTCTTGAGGGCCGCGGAGGCTTCCTCGAAGCTCTTGCGGCTATATTCGGCCGCGTCCTGGCTGAGCGCCTCGACGCCCTTCGCCGCGATCTTCGAGGAGGCGACGAACGCCTCGACGTTGCCGCGGGTGAGATCGGCGAGCTCCTCGGCGATCTTCGCCGAACGCTCGGCGGCCGCCTTGGCGCGCTCATTGACGTCGCCGAAAACGCTGGTGAACTGCTCGGCCGCGAACAGGCCGTTGTCGATGCCCTGATTCTTCCTGGTCATGGTCTTCACTCCTTCGATGGTGGTCGCCGCGGCGCGGGCCGGGCGAGTTTGCTTCCTGGCCGCCGCCGGCTTCTTCGCCGGCTGAGCCTTGGCGGGAGCCGGCTTCGCCGTCTTCGCCGCCACGTTGCGCCGCGAAGCGGCCGCCGCCTTGCGGGCCGGCTGCTTCGCCTTGGGAGCACGGGACTTGCGGGTCGCGGGCTTCGCCTCGGCGGGCTGGGTCACCTTCGCCGCCGTCGCCACCGCGGTTTCGGTCACTTCCTGCACGGCGTCGATCACATCCGACGCAACCGTCTGCTCAGCCATTACGCACTCCCTTATCATGTTGCAGTGCAGCAAATAGGGGAGCACGAATCGAATTTCAAGGGATTTTTGTGCGGTGCAGCATCAGCCAGGTCAGCGCGCCTTGACGTAGCTCCCCGGCGCATTCTCGATGGCCTTCAGCTTGCCCTTGCCGGGCACGCGGGCGCCCTTTGCGGCGACCTTCTTCGGCGCGCGTTCCTCGATCCACTTGATCCAGTCGGGCCACCAGCTGCCCTTGTGCTCGGTCGCGCCGGCGATGAACTGATCGAGCGTCTCGACCTTTTCGTCATTGATCCAATACTGGTATTTCTGCGCGTCGGGCGGGTTGACGACCCCGGCAATGTGGCCGGAGCCGGCCAGAACGAAGCGCAGCGGACCCTGGAAGTGGTGGGTGATCTTCCACACGCTCTGAGGGGGCGCGATATGGTCCTCGCGACCCGCCTGGACGTAGGTCGGCGTCGTCACCTTCCGTAGGTCGATCGGCGTGCCGTCGACGGCGATGGCGCCCGGCTGCACCAGCTTGTTCTCCCGGTACATCTGGTCGAGATAGGCCTGGTGCCAGCCGCCCGGCAGGTTCGTCGTGTCCGAGTTCCAATGGAGCAGGTCGAACTCCGGATAATCCTCGCCGAGCAGGTAGTTGTTGGTCACGTAGTTCCAGATGAGGTCGCGCCCGCGAAGCAGGTTGAAGGTCGCGGCCATGTAGCGCCCGTCGAGGAAGCCCTTCTCCGCCGAGAGCCGGCGCACCGTCTCCATCATCTCGTCCCCGACGAACAGCGACAGGTCGCCCGCTTCCGAAAAATCGACCTGGGCGGTGAAGAAGGTGGCCGAAGCGACCTTGCCGGCCTCGCCGCGGGCCGCGAGCAGCGCCAGGGTCGCCGCCAGATAGGTGCCGGCGACGCAATAGCCGATGGCATGGACCTGCTTGACGCGAAGCGCGTCGCGAACGGCGTCGATCGCCTCGATCTGCGCCTTGGCATAATCGTCCATGGTGACGTCGTTGAGGCTCTCGTCGGCGGATTTCCAGGAGACGACGAACACCGTCAGCCCCTGGTCGACCGCCCATTTGATGAAGCTCTTCTTGGGGTTCAGGTCGAGGATGTAGAAGCGGTTGATCCAGGGCGGGAAGATGATCAGCGGCGTTTCGAGCACCTGATCGGTCGTCGGGCTGTACTGGATGAGCTGGTAGAGGCGCGTCTGTTTGACGACCTTGCCCGGAGTGACGGCGATGTTGCGCCCGACCTCGAACGCGCCCGGCTGGACGTGGGTCAGCTGCCCGGCCGAAAGGTCGTCCAGCATGTGCTGGAGCCCCTTGAGCAGGCTCTCGCCCTTGGTCTCGACGGCGCGCTCGATCACCTGCGGATTGGTCAGCGCGAAGTTCGACGGCGACATTGCGTCGACGAAGGCCCGCGTCGTGAAGCGCAGCTTCTCGCGCGTCTTGGGATCGACGCCCTCGAGCGCATCGACCGAGCCGAGCAGCCGCTCCGCGATCAGCAGGTAGGTCTGCCGGATCATGTCGAACAGGGGATTGTCGCGCCACCCCTTGGCGGCAAAGCGCTTGTCCTTGTCGGCCTTCTCCTCGAGCTCGCTGCGCGGCGCCGGCTGGCCGAGCGCACGCTGCCAGATGTTCATGCCCTCGGTCCAAAGCTCGACCTGCTGCTGCGCGAGCTTCGCCGGGTCGGCGAACCAGTTCATCATCGGAAAAGCCGACGCGAACTTCGCAGGATCGGCCGGCGCCGTGGCCGCCGCCTCGCCGACCTGGGAGGCGAGATGCTCCATCATCATCTGCTGGGCGCGGCCCATCACCCAGGTCCAGTGCTGGAGCTCCTCGAGCGTCGGCACCGGGAACGCCTGGGCAGCCCCCGCCTGCTTCTCCTGCATGTCCTGATCGGCCATCGTCGCGCTCCCTGCCTAGGCCCGGCTATGTAGTGGCCGCCCGTTGTCCCCGCCACCCCTGCGCGTCGGGATGGGACCGGGGCGCGAGCTTCACGAACTTCACGACTTTCACACGGAATCGTCGTTTTCGCAGGCTCCGCCTTCGTTCGATGAACGTCCGTCGGCGCCGTCGACTCTGACCCATCCCGGAGGGATCCAGTGGCCGTCTTCGGTGACGACCCAACCCTCCTCCAGCCGCTGCCTGTCGCGATGGCCCCTCAGGCTTCGAAGCCTGGAAATGACCTCGTCGCGTACCTCCTCCATCGTCGGCCGTGCGACGGCCATACGCGACCGGATCTCTTCCTCGATCCGCTTGCGTTCATGCGCGAGCAGCCGCTTGCGCGTGAAGCCGGGGCGGGGACCGTATTTCTTCGGGTTCGCGCCCTGGAGCAGCAGGCGCAGGATCGAATCCGAGCGCTTCAGCGTCGTGCCGATGAACTTGCCGCCGCGGACGACGTCGACCTCGACTCCGGTGACGCCCCGCTCCCACGCCATCAGCTCGACGACAGTACCGGCCATCTCGGTCGCGAGCGTGCAATGTCTGGCGAACTCCGGGTCGCTTTCCTGATGGTTGTACACGGTGCGGCTCGACACGCCGACCTGGCGGCAGGCGTCGAGGATGCAGCCGGACTTCGCCAGCACCTTCAGGAACGCCTTCTTGCGCGCGGGCGTGAAGGCGTCGCGGCGGTGGTTCCCACTCTCCGCGCCGCTCTCCTCGTCTTCCAGTTCCCAAGGCGCTGCCAGCTCCGGCTGCTCCCGATTTTCTGACCTCTGCGACCGCCCTTCGTCGTGCTCATCCACCTGCGCTCTCCGCCGTTGCTCCTTCGCGATTCGCAAAATAACCCCTCCGGTGAGCTGTAGGAAAGCAGAATGTTGTCGCTTTGTTCCCAATTTCGGCCCGCGCGACTCGGGACGGGTCGCTCAGGCCGCGTTGGCGGTCTCCTCCGGCTGCGCCAGCACGGTTGCGAGCAGGCCCGGGAAGCGGGTCTCGAACTCGTCGCCGCGAAGCGTGCTGAGGTGGTCGCGCCCGGCGGTGCGGGTGCGGATCAGGCCCGCGGCGCGAAGGATCTTGAAGTGGTTGCTGAGGGTGCTCTTCGGCACGTCGTGGCAGGCGGCAGCGGAGCATGAGAGCTCGCCGCCCAGCGCCAGCCGGCGGACGATCGCCAGCCGGCACGGATCGGCCAAAGCGTGGAGCGCCGCCGCCAGCGCGACATCGCCGAGGCGAGGGTGGGAGAAAGCGGGCATAAGGAGGATATAGGCGGCGATGCGGAAATTTGATAGTTCCGAATTATTGAACTGTTGCCCCGCTGGGGTTACCTGACCGGCCGTCACCTTCCAACGCCGGAGCTTTTTCCGATGGCCAGCCTCTTCGATCCGCTTCAGCTCGGCGCCGTGCGCGCGCGCAACCGCATCTTCATGGCACCGCTGACTCGCGCCCGGGCGACGCGCGAGGCAGTGCCGACGCTGATCATGGCGCAATATTATGGGCAGCGCGCCGGCGCCGGCCTGATCATCTCGGAAGCCACCGGCATCAGCCGCGAGGGGCTCGGCTGGCCCTACGCTCCCGGGTTGTGGAACGCCCAGCAGGTCGAGGCGTGGAAACCGGTGGTCGAGGCGGTGCACCGCGGCGGCGGCCTGATCTTCGCCCAGCTGTGGCACATGGGCCGGCTCGTTCATCCGGAGCTTGGCGGCGGCCAGCCGGTCTCCTCGTCCGCGACGACGGCGCCGGCTTACGCTCACACCTATTCCGGCAAGCAGCCTTATGTGCGGGCGCGTTCAGCGACTCGCGACGACATCGCTCGGATCCTCGACGATTATGAGCGCGCCGCCCTGAACGCCCGCGCCGCCGGCTTCGACGGCGTCCAGCTGCACGGCGCCAATGGCTACCTGATCGACCAGTTCCTGCGCGAGAGCGCCAACCTTCGCGAGGACGAATATGGCGGCGCGCCGGAGAACCGCATCCGCTTCCTCGTGGAGGCGACGGAGCGCGTGGCGGCGGCAATCGGCGCCGAGCGGACGGCGGTGCGGCTGTCGCCGAACGGGGCGAGCCAGGGCGTCGAGGACAGCCATCCGCCCGCCGTCTATCTGCCGGCCGCCCGGGCGCTCGAGCGGATCGGCATCGCCTTCCTCGAGCTTCGCGAGCAGGGGCCGGACGGCACGTTCGGCAGAACCGAGCAGCCCAAGGTGTCGCCGCTCCTGCGCGAGGTGTTCAGCGGCCCGCTGGTGCTGAACCAGGACTTTAACGCCGCTTCGGCGGCCGATGCGGTGGCGAGCGGCGCGGCCGACGCGATCGCCTTCGGCCGCCCGTTCATCGGCAATCCGGACCTGCCGGTGCGGATCGAGCGCGGCGCCCCCTGGGCGAGCGACGACATGGCGACCTGGTACTCGCAGGGTGCCGAGGGCTATATCGACTATCCGGCGCTACCCCCCGCGTTGGCCGCCTGAGGGCACGCTCCGGCCGGACCGGGCGCGCCGCGATCTAAGATTCGCGGCGGAAGAGCCAGATTCCGACGCCGACGAGCACCAGTCCCACGGCCAGCAGCGCGTACATGGGCGCGGCGCCGCTCTGGATCAGCAGCGCCGAGCGCTGCGGGTCGGCGGGATTGTAGAAAACTGGGACGGTGGCGCCGCGGGGATAGTCGCGCAGGAAGGTCGCGGCGCGGTTGCGGCTGGAAAAGCTCTTGGTGGTGGTGAGCCAGATATAATGGTTCGTGTAGCTGCGCCCGCCGACGGAATAGGTGTAGTTGAGCTTCGGCGTGTAGCGTGTGCTGTGGTTCCTGCCGCCGCCGCGCTGGACGTCGACCCAGCTGCCGACGATCAGCGCCGGCGTGCTCGGCCAGCTCCTGGCCTCGGCGATCTGGCGGTGGTCGGAGACGACCACCCAGCCGGACAAGAGCGCGCAGAGCAGGCCCATGACGCCGAAGACGATGGCCGCTTTCTTTCCCCCCATGACGCGCTTCTCCGGCAGCAGTTTCGGCGGGTGCTTGCCACATCGCCGCGCCCCGCAGCAACCGGTGGCGTACGATCGAAGCCGTTATGGGCGGATCGTCACGGCCTCGCCGAAGGTGACGTTGCCGACATGGGCGCCGTCGGCATCCTCGATGCGGATGTGGTGGCTGAGGACGATGTGGCCCTTCATGACGCTCTCGGTCATGAGCACGCGCGCCTCCTTGACGGCGCAGTTGTGCGCGGCGGTGGCGTCGGGGAACTCCTGCCCCTCTTCGTCGAGAACGGTTTCGTCATTGTAGACGTGGAAATAATAGCGGGGCACCATGGGCAGCTTAGCGGATCGTGCCGCCGCCGCCATAACCTGTGTTGCCGCGCGATCGCGCCGCGGATGACCCGATCGTCAGAGCTTCTCGGTCAGCTCGGGCACGATCTTGAACAGGTCGCCGACCAGCCCGAGGTCGGCGACCTGGAAGATCGGGGCGTCCTCGTCCTTGTTGATGGCGACGATCGTCCTGGCGTCCTTCATGCCCGCCAGGTGCTGAATGGCGCCCGATATGCCGATGGCGACATAGAGCTCGGGCGCGACGACCTTGCCGGTCTGGCCGACCTGATAGTCGTTGGGGACGTAGCCGGCGTCGACGGCGGCGCGGCTGGCGCCGACGGCGGCGCCGAGCTTGTCAGCGAGCGGCTCGATATATTGGTGGAAGGCCTCGCCCGAGCCGAGCGCGCGGCCGCCGGAGACGATGATCTTGGCGCTGGTCAGCTCCGGGCGCTCGCTGTGGGCGATCTCCGCGCCGACGAAGCTGGAGAGGCCCTGGTCGCCGGGGCCCGTGACGGCCTCGATCTCGCCCGACCCGCCTTCGCGCGCGGCTTTTTCGAAGGCGGTGGTGCGAACCGTGATCACCTTCTTGGCGTCGGAGGACTTCACGGTGGCGATGGCGTTGCCGGCGTAGATCGGCCGAGTGAACGTATCGTCGCCCTCGACCGAGAGGATGTCGGAGATCTGCATCACGTCGAGCAGGGCGGCGACGCGCGGCGAGATGTTCTTGCCGGTGGTCGTGGCGGGGGCGAGGAAGGCGTCGTGGTGCTCCATCAGCGCGGCGGCGAGCGGGGCGACATTCTCAGCGAGGCCGTGGGCGTAAGCGGCGTCGTCGGCGACATGGACCTTGCCGACGCCGGCGATCTTCGCGGCCTGCTCCGCGACGGCGCTGACGCCCTGGCCGGCGACCAGCAGGTGGACTTCGCCCAGCTTCGAGGCGGCGGTGACGGTGCCGAGGGTCGCGTCCTTAAGCTGCCCCTCTTCATGCTCGACGAGGACGAGCGTCTTCATCCGATCACTCCCGTTTCCCTGATCTTGTCGATCAGCTCGTCGACCGAGCCGACCTTGACTCCGCCCTGGCGCTTGGGCGGCTCGGCCACCTTCACCACCGTGAGCCGGGGCGCGGTGTCGACGCCGTAATCCGCAGGCGTCTTCTGGGCGAGCGGCTTCGACTTGGCCTTCATGATGTTCGGCAACGAGGCGTAGCGCGGCTCGTTGAGGCGAAGGTCGGTCGTGACGACGGCGGGGAGCTTCAGCTTCACCGTCTCGAGGCCGCCGTCGACCTCCCGGGTGACGCTGACGCTCTCATTGCCGTCGAACTCGACCTTCGAGGCGAAGGTGCCCTGCGGCCAGCCGAGCAAAGCGGCGAGCATCTGGCCGGTCTGGTTCGAATCGTCGTCGATCGCCTGCTTGCCCAGGATGAACAGGCCCGGCTGCTCCTCCTCGGCGACCTTGGCGAGCAGCTTGGCGACGGCGAGCGGCTCCACCTCGTCGTCGGTTTGGATCAGGATCGCGCGGTCGAGGCCCATCGCAAGCGCGGTGCGAAGCGTCTCCTGAGCCTTCGCGGGGCCGATCGACACGGCGACCGTCTCGGTGGCGACGCCCTTCTCCTTCAGGCGGATCGCCTCCTCGACGGCGATCTCGTCGAACGGATTCATGCTCATCTTGACGTTGGCGAGGTCGACCCCCGTCTGGTCCGCCTTGACCCGCGGCTTGACGTTGAAATCGATCACCCGCTTGACGGCGACCAGCAGCTTCATGCGTTCATCCTTTCACGTGTTCCCGCGCAAGCGGGAACCCAGTTCCGGGCTCCTGCTTACGCAGGAGCACAAGCTTCCTAAGCCGGCGCGGCCTCTCTGACCGCGGCGACGATCTTCCTCGCCGCGTCGCCGAGGTCGTCGGCCGGCACGATGGCGAGGCCGCTATCGGCGAGGATCGCCTTGCCCTGGGCGACATTGGTCCCTTCGAGCCGGACGACCAGGGGCACGTCGAGGTCGACCTCGCGCGCGGCGGCGATGATGCCATCAGCGATGATGTCGCAGCGCATGATGCCGCCGAAGATGTTGACCAGAATCCCCTTCACCGAGGGGTCGGACAGGATGATCTTGAACGCCGCGGTGACCTTCTCCTTCGAGGCGCCGCCGCCGACGTCGAGGAAGTTGGCCGGCTCCGCGCCGTTCAGCTTGATGATGTCCATCGTCGCCATGGCCAGGCCCGCGCCGTTGACCATGCAGCCGATATTGCCGTCGAGCTTGATGTAGGCGAGGTCGTGCTTCGAGGCCTCGAGCTCGATCGGGTCCTCCTCACTCTCGTCGCGAAGGCCCTCCAAGTCCTTGTGGCGGAACATGGCGTTGGAATCGAAGCCGACCTTGGCGTCGAGGACGAGCAGCCGCCCATCGTCGGTGACGGCGAGCGGGTTGACCTCGATCTGCGAGGCGTCGGTGCCGAGGAAGGCCTCGTAGAGCAGGCCCGCCACCTTGTGCGCCTGCTTCGCCAAGTCGCCCTCGAGGCCGAGCGCATGGGCGACGGCGCGGCCGTGATGCGGCATGAAGCCGGTGGCGGAGTCCACCGTGAAGCTTCGGATCTTTTCCGGGGTCTCGTGCGCCACCTCCTCGATGTTCATTCCGCCTTCGGTCGAAACGACGAAGGCGATCCGGCCGGTCTTCCGCTCGACGAGAAGCGCCAGGTAGAATTCCTTCGCGATGTCGACGCCGTCGGTGATGTAGAGGCGGTTGACCTGCTTGCCCGCCGGGCCGGTCTGGACCGTCACCAGCGTCTTGCCGAGCATCTCCTCGGCATGGCCGCGTACTTCGTCGGCCGACTTGGCGAGGCGGACCCCGCCCTTGGCGTCCTTGGGCAGCTCTTTGAACCGCCCCTTGCCGCGGCCGCCGGCATGGATCTGCGCCTTGACGACGTAGAGCGGCCCGGGAAGCTTCTTCGCCGCGGCGACGGCCTCCTTGACGCTCATCGCGGCATGCCCGGCGGGGACCGGCACGCCGAACTTCGCGAGCAGCTCCTTGGCCTGATATTCGTGGATGTTCATGCGCGGCGCCTAAAGCATAGACGCACGAGGATGGGAAGCGGTCCGGCGGCAGCGAAGATCGGGCGTGACAGCGGCTGTCTTATGGATATAAATCACCCATGCGCCTGGCTTTGCCCCTGCTCGCCGCCCTGCTCGCCGCCTGCTCGACGGTTCCCGCCGCGGCTCCGGAGGGTGCTCCGTTCGCCTATCTCGAAAGCTCGCAGCGCGGCATCGTCAGCCGCAACGCGCTGCCGCTGCGCGTGCGAAGGCCGCAGGGCTTCCGGGTCACCCCCGTCAGCAGCCGCACCGCCACCTTCGGCGACCATCCCTACGAAGTGTCGCTGGCGGCGCTGCTGTCGGACGAAGGCGCGGTGATGGTCCATGCCGAGCGGGTCGCGGACTCGAGCGGCGCCTCCAATTACGACGATCTGCCGCTCGCCGGCTGGCCCGACGAGCGGTTCCGGGTGAGGACGATGTGCGCCGCGATCCCCGCCGAGGCGGTGGCGGGCGAGCACGACCTCGCCTTCCTCGCCCGCAACGGCTGGGATCCGGTCGGAAGCCTGGCGCTCGAACAGTACCTGGCCACGACGCCCGACCACAATCAGGAGTTGGTCGTGTCGCTGGCGGTGCGAGTCGCCGACTGCGCCCGAAGCGAGGAGAATGCCGCGCGGCTGCGCGCGCTGCGCGACCGGCTCAGCGTCACTCGGAGCTGACGAGTCTGCCCGCCAGTCGCGCCCGCCGCCCCCGCTATTCTGGCTTCCGGTGCGGCTCTTTTCGTTGCGGTCGTCGCGCTGCTTCTTGTCGCCGCCTTTGTCCTCGCGCTGCCACTGGTCGAAATCGCCCTT
>DASZEO010000395.1:0-2012 GCA_035940755.1 Allosphingosinicella sp.
CGACCAGGCGACCGAGGCCTGGGGAGTCAAGATCACCCGCGTCGAGATCAAGGACATCCGCCCGCCCGCCGACATCGTCAACGCCATGGGCCGCCAGATGAAGGCCGAGCGCGAGAAGCGCGCCGTCATCCTCGAGGCCGAAGGCAGCCGCGCCTCCGCCATCCTCAGGGCCGAGGGCGAGAAGCAGGGCCAGATCCTCGAGGCCGAAGGGCGCCGCGAAGCCGCCTTCCGCGACGCCGAGGCGCGCGAGCGCGCCGCCGAAGCGGAAGCCAAGGCGACGACCGCCGTCTCCGAGGCGATCGCCGGCGGCAACACCCAGGCGATCAACTATTTCGTCGCCCAGAAATATGTCGACGCGATCAGCCAGTTCGCGACCTCGCCCAACGCCAAGACCATCCTCTTCCCGGTCGAGGCGACCGCGCTCATCGGCACATTGGGCGGCATCGGCGAGCTCGCCCGCGACGCTCTGTCGAAGGGCGAAGCGCCCGCCGGCGGGCCGCTTGCCGACCGCCGCGGGCCGTTCGAGGGACAGCCGTGAACGTGGGCGATCTCGGGCCGCACTGGTGGTGGCTGCTCGCCGCGGCGGTGATGGGCATCCTCGAAATCTTCGTCCCCGGCATCTTCCTGATCTGGATGGCGGCGGCCGCGGGCATCACCGGCATTCTCGCCGCCCTGCTGCCGATCGCCTTTCCGTTCCAGCTGGCGATCTTCGGCCTGCTCGCCCTCGCCGCCGTCTATAGCGGGCGGCGCTATTACGAGCGCAACCCGGTCGGCACGTCAGACCCGCACCTCAACGACCGCACCGCCCGCCTGGTCGGCCAGAGCGTCACCGTCGTCACCGCAATCGAGAACGGCGAGGGCCGGGTCAAGGTCGGCGACAGCGTCTGGACGGCGCGCGGCCCCGACGCCGCCGCCGGAACCCGGATGGTGATCACCGGCGCCGAAGGCAATTGCCTCAGGGTCGCCCAGGCCGGCGCCCCCGCCCTTCCGCCCGCAACGGCTGACGAGGCCTAGCAGCGGGGGCCCTCGCGGCCCGCGTCAATCCGTCCGCGGCAACAGCTCGATCTCGACGCTTCGGGCGCGGATGACCAAATGTTCCCACTCGCCTTCGATCGGTAGGTATCGGGCGCGATCCGCGTAAAGGCGTCGATATTGCCGAAATCGCGCTCGGCGGGCGCGTCGGTGCCGACCTCGGCTTCCTCTGCCGGTCCTCATCATATGAGTTCCGGCCGACGTACCCAACAGGGGCCGTCCCCTGCATCCCCCTATGTTTCTGCGCTTTGCGAAAGATGTAGCGCGGCTCGGACAGTGACTACGCGGCAACTCAAGAGACTGACGGTGTCGAGAAGGGGCGGCTATGGGGGGTGATGATCCTCGTCATAGACAATTACGACAGCTTCACCTGGAACCTGGTCCGCTATCTCCAGGAAATCGGGGCGAGCGCCGCCGTCCGCCGCAACGACGCCCTCAGCGCGGCCGAGGCACTGGCGAGCGGGGCGGAAGCGTTCCTGATCTCGCCGGGCCCTGGGACTCCCGACGACGCCGGCATCTCGCTGGAGCTGGTCGCGGCCTGCGCGCAGGCGCGGCGGCCGCTGCTCGGCGTCTGCCTCGGCCACCAGGCGATCGGCCAGTATTTCGGCGGCAGCGTGGTGCGGGCGCCGGCGCCGATGCACGGCAAGGTTTCGGGCATCGCCCATGACGGCAGCGGCGTTTTCGAGGCTCTTCCCTCGCCCTTTGCCGCCGCCCGCTATCATTCGCTGACGGTCGCGCCGGCGAGCGTCCCCGCCTGCTTCGCCGTCAACGCGACCGCGGACGACGGCACCATCCAGGGAATTCGGCACCGCGAGCTGCCGATCCACGGCGTGCAGTTCCATCCGGAGAGCATCGCCAGCGACCACGGCCACGCGCTGCTGGCGAACTTCCTTCGCCTCGCCAAGGCGCCCGAAGCGCACGGCGCTTGACAGCGTTCCAACTGTTCCTTACACGTTCCACATACGTTCCATGATGGGGGA
>DASZEO010000396.1:0-3891 GCA_035940755.1 Allosphingosinicella sp.
AGCCGATGCCGCCGTGGGCGACGCTGTTCAGCTCGAGATTGGCCTCGCCGTAAAGGTCGCTCGTGTCCGGCGGATTGGTGATGATGCGCACCGTCCCGGCCTGGCTCGACGCGCCGTAAAGCGTGCCCTGCGGCCCGGCCAGCGCCTCGATCCGGGCGATGTCGAAGATGTGGAGGTCGAGCGCGCCGGTGGTGGTCGTGATCGGCTGCTCGTCCAGATAGGTGCCGACGCTCGGCAGCGAGGCGGAGTGGTTGGCGTTCTCGCCGCTGGCGACCCCGCGGAAATAGACGTTGCTGAAGCCGGGGCCGAGCGAGCGGAAGGAGAGGCTCGGCACGAACCGGGCATAGTCGTCGAAATCGTCGACCTGAAGCTCGTCCAGCGTCTGAGTGCCGAGCGCAGTGATGGCGATCGGCACGTCCTGGAGGTTCTCCGAGCGCCGGGTCGCGGTGACGTAGATCGTGTTGTCGTCTTCAGCCTCGGCCTGCGTCGTCGCCGGCTGTTCCGGCTGGGCCGCCGCCGGCTCCTGGGCGAGCGCCGCACCGGAGCCGCAGAGCATCGTGCTTGCTAGGAAGCCGAAGCCGAGGCGCCTGACCCGCCGCCTGCCTGCCGCCGCTGGAAGTTGCATGTCCGCCTCCCCCTGAAGTCGCGCCCACTCGCAAGCAGACTGTTCCGCTTTGAAGCCGGGGTCAATTTGATTTTGGCGTCGCAACAATTGCCGCGGCGGCCGTGGTCAATTTATCACGCCTCCGGGCGCTTCGGGATAGGTTTCGAGCACCGGCCCAAGCGCCGACTCGAGCGGGCCGAGCCAAGGGGCGAAAGCCCGCCACTGGTCGAGGCCCTCGCGGCTGATCGGCCGGCGCACCTGCTCGGAGCTGGCCGTGCGCACCGGCCGCTCGGTCTGCCAGAAATTGAGGCAGGCCGGATCGAAGCGAAGGCCGAGGAAATCGAGCAGCCGACGCACCTCCGCCTCGGGCGCCTCGACCAGCCGCTCGTGAATGACCCGATGGACATAGCCGGGCAGGACGGCGTCGAAGTGGGCCATCAGCGCCACATAGTCGCGATAATAAAGCCCGATCTCCTCGAGGCTGTAGGAGAAGGCCTGGCCGCGGGCGAAATGCTGCTTGAAGTTGGAAAAGCCGCAGGCGAGCGGGTGGCGGCGGGCGTCGATCACCTTCGCCTTCGGAAGGATCAGCCGGATCAGGCCGACATGGGCCCAGTTGTTCGGCATCTTGTCGATGAAGAAGGGCCGCCCGGTCTTGCGCTGGACTCGCGTTCGCTCGAGATATTCCTCGCCCAGCGCGCGCAAGGCGTCCGCGTCGAGGGCGGCGAGGGCGTCGGGATAGGTCGACGGCTCCGAACGCCGCCTGCGCCCGCCGATCCGCTTCGCTAAGGCTGGTATGTCCGGCAGCTCCATCGTCCCCTCCACCTGCGGGTGGCTGGCGAGGATCTGCTCGATCAGCGTCGAGCCCGCGCGCGGCATGCCCAGGATGAAGATGGGATCGGGGGCGGAGCACCCCTGCCCTTCACGCTCCGAGAAGAACTCGCGCGTGAACAGCGCCCGCGCGCGGCGGACATGCTCGCTCGTCTCCTCCGGATCGTAGCGGATCGCCTCGCGCCGGAGGCGGTTGCCCTCGGCATAATGGCCGAACGAAGCTTCGGCCTCGCCGCGGTCTTCCAAGGCCTTGCCGAGCGCGAAGTGGAGGTGGAACCGGTCCTCCGCCCCGAGCGCCGGGTCTTCCAGCGCCGAGCGCATCGCCGCCACGTCGTCGTCGGAGAAGCGCACCGTCTTCAGATTGGCGAGGCTCCACCAGGCTTCGCCGAGCGTGGGCGCGGCGGCGATGGCGCATCGGTAGGCGGCGATGCTGTCCTGCTGCCGGCCGACGGTTTTCAGGACGTGGCCGTAGCTCATCCACACTTTCGGCTGGTCGGGCAGCCGCGCCAGCACCTGCTCGTAGAGCGCGATCGCCTCATCATAGCTCCCCAGCCGCCCGAGGGCGGCGGCCTTGAGGTTCTGCTGCGCCTCGCCGGCCGCGCCGCCTTGCTGCAGCCGGTCCAGCTCGGCCACCGCTTCGGCGGGCCGGTTTTGCTTGTAGAGCACGGTGGCGAGGTTCGAGCGCGCCGCCGCGAAGGCCGGCGCCAGCTCGAGCGCGCGGCGGAGCAGATTCTCGGCGTCGGCATAGCGGCCCAGCCGCGCGGCGAGCTCGGCCATCATCCGGATCGCGGCGACGTCGGTCGGGGCGCGCTTCAGGTGCGGGCGAAGGATATGTTCTGCGGTGGGCAGGTCCTCGTCCACAAGCGCCTGCGCGGCGCGCATCAGCGCCGGATCGCGCACCGAGGCGGCAATGGCGTCGAGCTCCGCCTGCTCCGCCTCGTCCTCGTCGCCGGCTCGCCGAAGCGCCGCGCCGAGCAGGCGGTAGGCGGCGGGATTATGCGGCGAGGCAGCCAGGATCTCGCGCGCCTGCTCCGCCGCCAGCCGCGGGTCCTCGCGAAGCAGCCGCCCGCCGATCCGCAATGCTTCCGCGACGCTCGCCTGCGCTTCCATGCGCGAATCTATGCCGCGTCTTCGCTCTGTGGTACAGATCGCCCCATGTTCACCGACATGAGGCAGGGCACCGCCGAAGACTGGGCCCACATCGCCAGGGAGCATTACAGGCACCAGGCGAGCACCGCGCCGAAGCAGATCATGGACAGCCTCAGGCGGCTGGAGGCGATCGAGGTGGGCTTCGCGGCCAACCAGCTCACCCACTCGCTGATGGCCGGCACCCTCGCGCGGCGAGCGGGCGCGTCCGACGAGGAGGTGGTCGCGGCACTGTGCCACGATATCGGCAAGCTGTTCTCGATCCCCAACCACGGCGCCATCGCGGCGGAGATGCTGAAACCCTATGTCAGTGAAGACATCTACCAGGCGGTCTACTGGCACCAGGAATTCCAGGGCCGCTATTATTTCGAGCACCTCGGGAAGGACCCGGAAGGGCGCGTGCGCTTCAAGGGCGCGAGCTGGTATGCCTTCGCCGAGAAGCTGGTGGACGACTGGGACGCGCCCGCCTTCGATCCCGGCTTCGAGGTCGACCCCCTGGAAAGCTTCGAGCCGGAGATCGCCCGAGTCTTCAGCCGCCCCAAGGCGATGGTTTGAGCCCGCAAGACGTAGCGGCCCCGATCACCCCGCCCACGCGCTGACCGCGGCTGCGTAGCTTCGCCCGACGGGCCCGGCGCGCTCCGTCGCTCAGGTTGAGGAGGCGCCCGCCGCTCAGCGCTCGACGTTCATCCTTTCGCCGCCGCCTGTCTCCGCCCGGGACGGGCGGCACAGCGGCCTTGGCGGGCGCTTGAAACCAACTGGTAAATGGAATCTTAATGACGGGCATGAACCGCCTGTCGCCCCTCATCGTCCGCCGCTCCGGCCCTGTCGCCGCGGCAGCGCCGCTGCCCCGCCCCGAGCCGTTCGCCGGCGCCGAGCCCGCGGCCTGGCTGGAGGATCTGAAGCTGTTCGCCACCGGCTGGATCGGCGGCCTCATCTTCTTCGGAACGCTGTTCGGCTAGGCTTCACACGGTCGGGGGCAGACCCTCGGTGTCGGTGCAGACATTGTCGTCGCAGGCCTTGTGCAGCCGCCAGGCGAGCCAGGCCGAAATGACGCACATCGCCGCCGCCAGCAGCAGCTGGTCGGCCGTATCCACCCCGAGCAGCGACAGGCCGACCGCGAGCAGCGAGCCGCCCACCATCGCCCCGGAATTGACGATGTTGTTCGCGGCGACCGTCCGCGCCGCCTCCGCCTTGCGCACGGTGGTGGTCAGGAAGGCGTAGAGCGGCACCACGAACATGCCGCCGGCCACGGCGATGCCGAGCAGCGAGCCGAGCAGCAGCCAGACCCGCGGATGGGCCATGAAGGCGGCGAT
>DASZEO010000397.1:0-4226 GCA_035940755.1 Allosphingosinicella sp.
TGGCTGATGATCGCCGCGCAAATCTATTCGATCATTCCGCCGCTGGTGATCGGCCGGCTCGAGCTGCCGCTGGCGAAGCGGCTTCACGACGAGGTGCTGTTCACCGACGCCAAGATGAACAAGGCCAACTGGCAGACCGGCACTGCCGGGCTTGCCGGAGTGATCGGGCTGGGCCTGGGCTATTGGTGGGCCGATTCAGCCGCCGCGGCCTTCATTTCGGTCGGCATCATCCATGACGGCTGGCTCGCGCTTCGGGTGGCGACGGCGGAGCTGATCGACGGGTCGCCGCGGCAGCTCGGCAGCATTGCGGCCGACCGTGAGGCCGGCATGCTCTACGAAGCGCTGAAGACGCGTTATCCGGACGCCGAGATCAGGCTGCGCGAGACCGGCCGCTACATCCACGCCGAGGTGTGCGGCGTGGAGCCGGAGCGCGTGCAGGACCTAGCGAGCCTCTGGCCAGGCGACGAGGCGCGCAGCTGGCGCCTCGCGCAGATCGGCTTCGTGCCGCCGGAGAAGGAAGCGAAGAAGTCCGGGGGAAAGCCGGCCGCGACGCCCAAGCGCGGCTGATCATGCCCCGGTCGCGATGGACCGCGGGTGCGTGCGACCGTAGAGGCGCTGCGATGACCTCCCCGCGCTTCGCCTTTCGAGTCACGGCCACCGACGGCCGCGCCCGCTGCGGAGTCATTTCGATGGCTCGCGGGGAGGTGCGCACCCCGGCCTTCATGCCGGTGGGAACGGCGGCGACCGTCAAGGCGATGAAGCCGGTCGAGGTCCGCGCCGGCGGCGCCGACATCATCCTGGGCAACACCTATCACCTGATGCTGAGGCCGGGCGCCGAGCGCGTGGCCCGGCTGGGGGGGCTTCACGCCTTCATGGGCTGGGAGCGGCCGATCCTGACCGACAGCGGCGGCTATCAGGTGCTCAGCTTGGCCGAGCGCACCAAGGTGAGCGAGGAGGGCGTGGAATTCGCCAGCCATCTCGACGGCAGCCGGCACATGCTCTCGCCGGAACGCTCGATGGAGATACAGCGCCTGCTCGGCTCCGACATCGTCATGGCGTTCGACCAGCTCGTGCCGACCAGCGCCAGCCACGACGAGCAGGCGGCGGCGATGGAGCGCTCGATGCGCTGGGCGAGGCGCTCGCGCAACGCTTTCGCGGGCGAGGGAGCGCTGTTCGGGATCCAGCAGGGCGGGCTCGACGAGGGGCTTCGGCGGGCCTCGGCCGACGCGCTCGTCGACATCGGCTTCGACGGCTATGCGGTGGGCGGGCTGGCGGTCGGGGAGGGGCAGGAAGCGATGTTCGCCTGCCTCGATTTCGCTCCGGAGCAGCTGCCGCCCGACAAACCGCGCTACCTGATGGGCGTGGGCAAGCCGGACGACATCGTCGGCGCCGTCGAGCGCGGCATCGACATGTTCGACTGCGTGCTTCCGACCCGCTCCGGCCGGACCGGCCAGGCCTTCACCTGGGACGGCCCGATCAACATCAAGAATGCGCGCTTCGCGGAGGACCCCGACCCGCTCGACGCGGAGTCACCGGTAGCAGGGTGGTCGAAGGCCTATCTCCACCACCTCGTCCGTTCAGGCGAGATCCTGGGCGCGATACTGATGACGGAGCACAACCTCTGGTTCTACCAGCGGCTGATGGCCGGGCTGAGGGAGGCGATCGGCGAGGGGCGGCTCGGCGCTTATGCCGACGCGTTCCTGTCGCGCTACCACGGCGGCTAATCGAACAGCGTTCGGCCCGGTTGGTCGTCCGAGATCAGCACCTGCGCGCGCGTTCCGCGGCGCACGGTGCGGGCGGGAGGAACCGTGGGGTTCGGCTGATAGGTGCTGCCGTCGAAGGCGACCGCCGCCTCGTGGGGACGCGCGCCGCCGCCGGCAACGAAGATGCCGAGATCGCGCCAGCCGCGATGGCGCGTCGCCAGCAACCGTATCGGCGGGCGCCCGAGCGAGATTTCCGCCACCTGCCGCCAGCCCTCGCGGTCCGGCGTGAAGACGAAGACGTCGCAGCCGCCCGAGCCGCAGAAATAGCTCGAGGAGAAATAGACGATCGCCTCGGCGCGGCCGTCGCCGTTCAGGTCGGCGAAGGCGCTTTGATACGTGGTTTCCGGATAATCCTGGCGGACCTCGGCGAACTGCGCCTGCAGATAGGCGTGAAGCGAATCCCCCTGTGACGCGGGGCCTGCCGGCGCTGCCGCGCCGAGCAGGCCCGCGAGGACCGCAAACAGCGCGCTGGGCAAGATCAGCCGCCGAAGCCCTGGCCGAGGAAGCTCGGCACCGGGCCGTTCCAGCCTTCGTCGGCGGTTTCGGGCTCAGGCTCGCGTTCTCGCTCCGGCTCGCGGCGGCGCGGCGCCGGCCGCTCCCGCGTTTCCGCCGGCTCGCGCTTCTCGCGCTTCGTACGTTCGGCCCTCGGCGGACGCTCGCGCTTCGGCTGTTCCTCGCGCGGCTCGGCGGGCTCGGCGTCGCGCCGGGTTTCGCCGGAGCCCATCTCCGCGATGCGGGTGCCGATCAGCTTCTGGATGTTGTCGATCGCTTCGGCGTCCTCGCGGCCGACCAGGGTGATGGCGATGCCGGTGAGACCGGCGCGGCCGGTGCGGCCGATGCGGTGGACATAATCGTCCGGGTGCCAGGGCACGTCGTAGTTGAAGACGTGGCTGACGCCCTTGATGTCGAGGCCGCGGGCCGCGACGTCGGAGGCGACGAGGATGTCGATCTCCTCCTTCTTGAAGCGGTCGAGCTCGCGGATCCGGTCGGCCTGTTCCATGTCGCCCTGGATCTGGCCGGCCGCGAAGCCGCTTCGCTTGAGGCTCGTGGAAAGCTCGCGCACCGTGGTCTTGCGGTTGCAGAAGACGATCGCGTTCTTGAGCTCGTCGGAGCGCAGCAGGCGGACCAGCGCCTCCTTCTTCTTGCGCGAATCCACCCGAACCATCCGCTGGTCGATCGACGCCGCCGCGGTGGCGGGGCGGGCGACCTCGATGGTCTTGGGGTTGGAGAGAAACCGGTCGGACAGCTTCTTGATCGGCGGCGGCATGGTCGCCGAGAAGAGCAAGGTCTGCCGGACGGCGGGAAGCTTGGTGCAGATCGTCTCGATGTCGGGGATGAAGCCCATGTCGAGCATCCGGTCCGCCTCGTCGATGACGAGCAGGTTGCACCCCGTCAGAAGGATGTTGCCGCGGTCGAACAGGTCCATCAGCCGCCCGGGCGTGGCGATCAGCACGTCGACGCCCTTGCCCAGCGCCTTGACCTGGTCGCCCATCGACACGCCGCCGATCAGCAGCGCCATCGAAAGCTTGTGGTGCTTGCCGTATTTCTCGAAATTCTCGGCGACCTGTGCCGCCAGCTCGCGCGTCGGCTCGAGGATCAGCGAGCGCGGCATGCGCGCGCGGGCCCGGCCCTGGGCGAGAATGTCGATCATCGGCAGGACGAAGCCCGCGGTCTTTCCGGTCCCGGTCTGGGCGATCCCGATGATGTCGCGGCCCATCAGGACCGACGGGATTGCCTGGCGCTGGATCGGCGTCGGATCGGAATAGCCGGATTCCTCCACGGCGCGGAGCAATTCGTCGGAAAGGCCGAGATCGGCAAAGCTCATTCAAAATCCGGGGGTTGGGCTTGCGTTGGGAACAGAGCCGCGTCGCCTTGGCGATTGTGCCAAGCGGTGGCGCTTGTCAAGCGAGCGTCACCGCCGCTCCGCGACGAGCGTTCGGAACTGGTCGATCTGGCACGAGCCGCCGGCGCGCGAGCGGATATGGTCGCGGTCGGCGCAAATCCGTCCGTCGGCGGTCGTGTCGATGTAGAAGCCGCGATAAAAATCGAGCGCGGGGCAGCGCTGCTCGAGCCGGGCGCGGATGCGGCTTCGGTCGCGAAGGATCAGATCGACGCTGTTCTCGCCGAGCAGGGTCGCGCCGGCGAGGCTGCGTATCTCCACGCAATGCGGGCCGCGCCCTTCGCGCCAGCGGATCGGAGTCAGGGCGGCGGACGCGGGCGCGGCGGCGCGCGGCAGCCGGATGATGATCTGCTGGTGGCGCACGATCACTCCGCCGGGCGGCGGCGCACGCGGCGGATCCCCTCCGCCGCCGCCCAGCCCGAACAGCAGCAGCGCGGCGGCGCTCAGCAGGATCAACGGCGATGCTCCATGTCAGTCCCGGCTTTCCTGCATGCGCTTGAACATGCGATTAATTGCTCCTGCCGGGCGGCCGGACTATCTGCCGGCGATGGCTTATCCCCGCC
>DASZEO010000398.1:0-15589 GCA_035940755.1 Allosphingosinicella sp.
CGGCGATCAGGCCGATCGAGATCAGCACCGCGACCAGGATCAACAGGAGCTTGTCGATCTCCCAGAACCAGCGGCCGAGCGCCGTCATGTCGGAGCGGCCCAGCCTCGCGGCCCTGCCGGTCCCCACCGCCTCGACCGCCCTTGCGCTACCGACGCTCATGCTCCCACCTTCTCGCCAAGTGACTCTACCGCGGCGCGAAACGCCTCGCCGCGGGCCTCATAGTCCCGGAACTGGTCGAACGACGCGCAGGCCGGCGAGAGGAGGACCACCTCCCCCGGCGCCGCCGCGCCGGCCGCCCGCTGCACTGCCTCGATCAGCATTTCGCATTGTCTTACAGGCACTTTGCCCTCGAGCAAGCGCGCGAACATCGGCCCCGCCTCGCCGATCGTGTAGGCGGCGCGGACATGGTCGAGATGCCGCTCGCACGGGCCGAGGTCGTCCCCCTTGGGCAAGCCGCCCAGAATCCAGTGCACCGCCGGATAAGCGGCCAGCGCCGGCGCGGTGGAATCCGGATTGGTGGCCTTGCTGTCGTTCACGAACAGCACCCCGCCCCGCTCCGCGACCCGCTCCATCCGGTGCGGCAGGCCTGGGTAAGTCTCCAGCGCCGCCATTTGAACGTCGTGGTCGACCCCAAGCCACAGGCATACTTCAAGCGCGGCGGCGGCGTTTTGCGCATTGTGCGGGCCTTGAAGCGCCGGCCAGCGCTCCTGGCCTCCCAAGGCTTCCAACGGCTCCGCGTGCCAAGTGTGCGATCCGGGGCCGGGACGCAAATCCATCGCCATTGCATTCAGATCTGGATCGAAGCTTCCAATCACGGCGTGGTGCCCAGACGATTGCATTTCAAACAATCTGAACTTCGCCAACCGATAGGCTTCGAAGCTGTCGTATCGGTCGAGATGGTCGGGGGTCACGTTGAGCAGGACGGCGACATCGCAGTCGAGGCTGTGGGTCAGGTCGATCTGATAGGAGCTGAGCTCGAGGACGTAGACGCCGCCGGCCGGGAGCGGGTCCTGGCCGAGGATCGGGTAGCCGATATTGCCCGCCATCGTCGTCGGCACGCCGGCGGTTTTCAGGATGTGGTGGACGAGCGCGGTGGTCGTCGATTTGCCGTTGGTGCCCGTGATGCCGACGACCTTGTGCTCCGGCAGCGCCGCTCGGGCCTGGGCGAACAGCTCGATGTCGCCGATCAGCGGCACCCCCGCCTCGCGCGCCTTGGCCGCGATCGGGTGCCGGTTCAGCGGCACGCCCGGGGAAACGACGATGCCATCATAGCCGGCGAGGTCCGCCTCGAGCAGGTCGCCGATCGCCGCCTTCCCGCGCACCGCGGCGCGCGCTTCCTCCCGGCTGTCCCAGGCGAGCACCTGCGCCCCGCTGGCGGCGAGCGCCTCCACGCTCGCCAGCCCCGACCGGGCGAGGCCGAGGACGGCATAGCGCTTGCCGCGGAAGGTGGGGCTCGTGATCACCGCAGCTTCAGCGTCGACAGGCCCGCCAAAGCGAGCACGAAGGAGATGATCCAGAAGCGGATGACCACGGTCGATTCCGACCAGCCGATCTGCTCGAAATGGTGGTGGATCGGCGCCATCCTGAACACGCGGCGGCCGGTTCGCTTGTAGACGAACACCTGGATGATCACCGACATGGCCTCGACGACGAACAGGCCGCCGATGATCCCGAGCACGATCTCGTGCTGCGTCGCGACTGAGATGGCTCCGAGGGCCCCGCCGAGGGCAAGGCTGCCGGTATCGCCCATGAAGACTGCGGCCGGGGGGGCGTTGAACCACAGGAAGGCGAGGCCGGCGCCGACGATAGCCGAGCAAAGGACGGTGAGGTCGCCGACGCCGAGGATATGGGGGATGCCGAGATAGCCGGCGAAAACCGCGTTTCCGGCGAGGTAGGAGATGAGCAGGAAGGCGAGGCTGGCGATGATCACCGGCATGGTCGCGAGGCCGTCCAGGCCGTCGGTGAGGTTTACGGCATTGCCGAACGAAACCACGACGAACGCGCCGAACAGCACCGAGAACGGCCCGAGGTCGATCACCGGGCCGTTATAGAAGGGTATGTAGAGCTCCGTCCCCGCGCCCCAGCTGATGATCCAGCAGCCGATGCCGGCGACGACGAATTCGGCGAGCAGGCGGGTGCGCCCCGAAACGCCTTGGTGGTGGCGCTTCTTGACCTTGTCGTAATCGTCGAGGAACCCGATCAGCCCGAAGCCGACGGTGATGAACAGGCATGCCCACAAATAGCGGTTGGAGAAATCCATCCACAGCAGCATCGCGGAGGTCAGCGAGGTGAGGATCATCAGCCCGCCCATGGTCGGGGTGCCGCGCTTGGCGAGGTGGGTCGCCGGTCCGTCGTCGCGGATCGGCTGGCCCTTGCCCTGCCGCACGCGAAGCCAGCCGATGAACTTCGGGCCGATCATGAGGCCGATGAGCAGAGCGGTCGCCGTCGCCGCGCCGGCGCGGAAGGTGATGTAGCGGAAGAGGTTGAGCCCCCCCGGGAAGCCAAGCTGTTCTGCGAGCCAGAGAAGCATCAGTCCACCCCTGCCCGGAGCCGGCTCGAGGAGCCTGGCGCCAGCGCCTCGACCAAGGCCGCCAGTCCGATCGAATTGGAGCCCTTGACGAGCACGGCATCGCCCGGCCCGATCGCCTCGCGGGCGATTTCTATGGCTGCCGCCGCGTCGGGCACATGCGCCAATTTGGTGCGCCGGCCAAGCGCTTTCGCCAGCGCTCCCATCTCACGGCCGACGAGTATCGCGAGGTCCACCCCGGCGGCTTCGATAGGGCCCGCGAGGCCGGCGTGGAATTCATCGGTTTCCTCGCCGAGCTCTCGCATCGCACCGAGCACGGCGATGCGCCGCCCCGGCACCTTCTCCTCGGCCAGCACCTTGAGCGTGGCCGCCATGGAGGCGGGGTTGGCGTTGTAGCTTTCGTCGATCAGCAGCGCCTCGCCGCCCTCGACCGGTACCAGGTGCCGCTCGCCGCGCCCCTTGAGGCCGCCCAGCTCGGCAAGCGCCAGCCCGGCGGCGGCAAGATCGCCGCCGACGGCGTGCACCGCCGCCAGCACCGCCAGCGCATTCGCCACCCAATGCTCACCCGGCTGCCGGACGGTGAAGCTGAGCTGGGCGCCGGGAAGCGAGGCCGTCGCCATGGTGCCGCCCTTCGGCCCCCGGATGACATATACCGCGCGCACGTCAGCGCCCTCGCCCAGCCCGAAGGTCAGGATGTGGGCGGCGTGGCGCTCGGCGGCGGCGAGCAGCCGGTCGCGGTGCGGGTTGTCGTATGGGATGATCGCCGTTCCGCCCTCCTCCAGGCCCTCGAATATTTCCGCCTTGGCGTCGGCGATGGCTTCCTCGCTGTCGAAGAATTCGCGGTGCGCCGAGGCGATCGTCGTCACCAGAGCGACGTGCGGGCGCACCAGCCGGGTCAGCGCGGCGAGCTCGCCCGCATGGTTCATGCCCATCTCGAACACGCCGAAGCGCGCGTCGCGCGCCATCCGCGCCAGCGACAGCGGCACGCCGGTGTGATTGTTGTAGCTCTTCACCGACCGGTGCGCACGGCCCGGCGCCGCCCTGTCCAGCGCGGCGAACAGCGCCTCCTTGGTCCCGGTCTTGCCGACCGAGCCGGTGACTCCGATCACCCTCGCAGCGCTGCGTTCCCGCGCGGCGCGGCCGAGGGCGTTCAGCGCCTCGCTCGTGTCCTCGACCCGCACGTGGGGGTGGGCGATCTCCTCAGATGCGATTGCGCCCGCGGCGCCCGATGCGAAGGCCTGGCCGACGAAGCGGTGGCCGTCGGTCGCCTCGCCCTTCATCGCGACGAACAGATCGCCGGCGCCGATCTCGCGCGAGTCGAAGGCTACTCCGCCCGCTTCGAAATCGCCGTGCACGGTCCCGCCCGTGGCGGCGGCGATCTCGGCGGAGGTCCAAAGCACTCTCATGCCGCGCACTCGCGGGCGACTTCGACGTCGTCGAAGGGATGCACCATCTCGCCGATGATCTGGCCCTGCTCGTGCCCCTTGCCGGCAAGCAGGATGATGTCGCCCGGTCCCGCCCGCTCGACCGCCGCGCGAATCGCCTCGCGCCGCCCGGGTACCTCCAGAGCGGCGGGCGCTCCGGCGAGGATGTCGCGCCGAATCGCCGACGGATCCTCGCTCCTTGGATTGTCGTCCGTGACGATGACGAGATCGGACAGCCGAGCCGCCGCCGCGCCCATCTCCGCCCGCTTGCCGACGTCGCGGTCGCCGCCGGCGCCGAACACGGTGATCAGCCGCGCCTTGGCGTGGGGCCGAAGCGCCTCGATCGCCGATTCGATTGCATCCGGCGTGTGGGCGTAATCGACGTAGATCGGCGTGCCGGACCGAGTGATCACCGCGCGTTCGAGCCGTCCGCGAACCGGGTGGACGCGGGCCAGGTTGGCGAGCGTCTGGCCGACCTCGCCGCCGGTGGCGATGACCAGCGCCGCGGCCGTCAGCGCGTTGGCGGCCTGGTAGGCCCCGATCAGGGCAAGCGTCACCTGGTGAGTCCGGCCTTCCGCCTCGATCGCCAGCTTCTGCCCCAGCTGCGTCGTCTCGCGCGACACCAGCTTCAGCGCCTCGCCGCGACGGCCGACGCTCATCACCTTCAGCCCGCGAGCGCGGCAGCGGCGGATCACCTCGTCCGACTTGGCGTCCTCAGTCCACACCACCGCCGTTCCGTCCGGCTCGACCACTTCCCCGAACAGCCGCATCTTGGCCTCGAAATAGGCCTCCATCGTGCCGTGATAGTCGAGATGGTCGCGGCTGAAGTTGGTGAAGGCCGCGGCATGCACCGGCAGCCCCTCGGTGCGATATTGCGCCAGCCCATGGCTCGAGGCTTCGAAGGCGGCATGGGTGATGCCCATTTTGGCAAGGCCCGCCATGTTCGACAGGAAGGTGACGATGTCCGGCGTGGTGAGGCCGGTCGTCACCTGCTCGTCGGAGGTCGTCACGCCCAGCGTGCCGATGCTCGCCGACGGATGCCCCGCCATCCGCCACAGCTGCCGGCTGAGCTCGACGTTGGAGGTCTTGCCGTTGGTCCCGGTGACGGCCACGACGGTGCGGGGAAATGGCGCGAAGAACTTCGCGGCGAGCCGCGCGAATTCGCGCCGCGGCTCCTGCGCCCGGATATGCACGGCGCCTTCTACGGCGGCTTCGGCCCGGGCCACCACCGCGCTCGCGCCAGCCTGAACCGCGTCGGGAATGAAGTCCTCGCCGTTGAAGCGGGTGCCGCGGAACGCGCCGAACACGGTGCCCGGTGCAACCTTGCGATGGTCGATGGCGAAGCCGGTGACGGGCGTGGCCTCGTCGCTGCCGGTCAGCGCGCCCAGCCGCATCAGTGCCCCGATGCGGCGACCAGCGGCACCAGTTCGGACGTGTCGATGTCGCGCCGCGCGTCGGGGATGATGCCGAGCAGCGAGCCCGTGCGCGAGATGACCCGCGAGACGACCGGCGCCGCCGTCCACGCGGCCGTCGTCAGGAAATGGGTTTCTTCGTTGCCGCGCGGAGCGTCCATCATCACCAGCACCACATAGCGCGGCCGATCCATCGGAAAAGCCGCCGCGAACGTCGAAACGTTCACGCGGCGGGAATAGCCGCCCCCGCTCGCGACTTTTTCCGCGGTCCCGGTCTTGCCGCCGACCCGGAAGCCGGGAGCCTCGCCGCGCCGGCCGGTGCCGTACTGGACGATCATGCGAAGCATCTGGCGCATCCGGAAGCTGGTGGCCTCCGAATAGACGCGCCGGCCGCGGGCGGCATGGCCCGGCTGGACACGCATCAGGGTCGCGGGGCGCCAGATGCCGCCGTTGACGAGCGCCGCATAGGCGCTGGCGAGGTGAAGCGGAGTGACCGCCACGCCGTGGCCGAAGCCGGAGGTGAGGACGGTGGCCCGGCCCCAGTCGCTCGGCCACAGCGTCCGGCTGCGCTCGTTCAGTTCGATATGGGCCGGCTCGTCGAAGCCGACGGCGCGGAAAGCCGCCTGCATCCGCTCGGCGCCCATCTGGTCGGCGATCCGCGCGGTCGCGATGTTGGAAGAATGGACCAGGATCTCGGGCACGGTGATCTGGCGGCCGAGCGGATGGTCGTCGTGGATGCTGAAGCGCCCCACCGTCACCGGCGAGGCCGCGTCCCAGCGCTGCGCCGGGGAGGTCACCACGCCCGCTTCCATCGCCGCGGCGATGGTGATCGGCTTGAAGGTCGAGCCGAGCTCGTAAACGCCCATCGTCGCCCGGTTGTAGAGCGCGTTCGGGTCGGAACGGCCGGCGGCGTTGGGGTTGAAGGTCGGCGCCGAAGCCATGGCGATGACCTCGCCGGTCTCGACGTCGAGGACGATTCCGGTCCCGCCCTCGGCGCTGAGCGAGGTGACGGCGGAGGCGAGCTCGCTTTCCATCGCCGCCTGCACCCGGCTGTCGATCGACAGCGCCACCGGCTGCCCGCGCATGCCGGGCTCGGTGAGCCGGCCCTCGAGCACTCGCTCCATGCCCGCGACGCCATGGCCTTCCATGTCGGTCCAGCCGAGGATGTGCCCCGCCATCGCCGTTTGCGGGTAGAGCCGCTCGGGCTCGCGGTTGAAGACGATCGCCGGCTCGCCGAGCCCGTTCACCGCGGCGACCAGCTCCGGTAGGGCGCGCCGCGCCAGATAGAGATAATTGCTGTGGGCGCTGAGCAGCGCGCGATATTGCTCGACGCTTCGCTCCGGCATCAGCGCGTTCAGCCGCACCGCGAGCTCGCCGCGGTCGCCGATGATGCGCTGCGGATGGATCCCGATCGCCCAGGCGTCGATCGTCCGGGCGAGCGCGACTCCGTTGCGGTCGACGATGTCGGCGCGCGGGGGGATCAGCGGGTTGGCCAGCGACGTCGCGCCGGAGCGGTCGGTGAAGACCTGCAGGTAGCCGAGCCTCATGACGATCACGGCGGTGACGCCGGCGAACAGCAGAAGCACCAGCATCAGCCGATGGTAGGTGAGCGTCAGCGAGCTGCGCTCCTCACCCCAGGGTGGTGCCGGCCGTTCGATCGAGGCGGCGAGCGTCGCCATCAGTTGCGCGTGGCTCCACCGCGCTCGGAGCGCGATTCGGCGCCGAGATGATCGAGCGTCGCCGGGTCGAGCAGCGTAGCCGCCCGGGCTTGGACCGCCGTAGGCCGACCCGTGGCGGCGGCGGGAGCGGGCGCGGTCTGGAGGCTGGCGCGGCGGACCAGCGGCACCGGAGCTGCGGCGGGCGGCGCGCTCCGTGCGGGCGCTTCGGCGGCAGCCATGCGCACCGGCGCCTGGGCGGGCGCGGGCGCAGCCGGCGGCGGCAGCTCGGCCGAGGCGAGGCGGACTTCCGCCTGGTCGGCGATCGTGGGCTGGCGCACGTCGAAGCGGGCGAGGCTGACGTTGGAGTCGAGGAACTGGCCCGCCACCGGCGCCGACAGCGCCAGCACGTCGGCATTCCACTGCTCGAGTTGCGACAGCCGCCCGCGAGTCCCGAGCTCGGTCTGCAGCGCGCGAATGTCCTGCTGGGTCGACAGGATCCGGCGCTCGAGCCCGGCCAGCTCGGCCCGCTCCGAAGCGACCTGAAGCGACAGCATGTAGCAGCCCAGCGCCGCCGTGCCGATGGCGGCGACCCAGGCAACCGGCTTGAACCCCCTGGCGATCATCTCGACGAGTCTCCTTTCGGGCTGTTCCATGCGGGCGCTGAGGTGCGGCGGGCGGCGCGAAGCGTCGCCGAGCGGGCGCGCGGATTGGCGGCCGTCTCGGCCTCGCCCGCACGCACCGGCTTCACCACAGCCTCGAACGTAGAGGCCGGCCCGGCTTGCGCACGGGCCGGCAGGTGACGCGAGCCGGCCGGGAGAGCACCGCTGCGCGCCTTGAAGAATTGCTTGACGATCCGGTCCTCGAGGGAATGGAAGGTGACAACCGCTAGGCGGCCGCCGGGTGCAAGCACCTGCTCGGCGGCCGTCAGCCCGCCCTCGAGCTCGGCAAGTTCCTCGTTCACGTGGATCCGGATCGCCTGGAACGTCCGCGTCGCCGGGTCTTTCTTAGCGCCGGGCTTGTGGCGGGCGGCGCGGCGGACGATGTCGGCGAGCTGGCCGGTCCGCTCGATCGGGCGTGCGGCGACGATGGCGCGGGCGATCCGCCGCGCTTTGGGTTCCTCGCCGTAATGGAAGATGACGTCCGCGATCTCGCCTTCGTCGGCCTCGTTCAGGAAGTCGGCCGCGCTCGCGCCTTCGGGACCCATGCGCATGTCGAGCGGGCCGTCCGCCTGGAAGGAGAAGCCGCGCTCCGGCCGGTCGAGCTGCATCGAAGAAACGCCGATGTCGAGCGTCACGCCGTCCACCGCCTCGACGCCGTGCGAGCGAAGCGCCTGACGCATCCGGGAAAAACGTTCCGGAACAAGCGTCAGGCGCCCCCCGCTGGCAGCGGCCAGCGCTTCGCCATACTGGATCGCCTCGGGATCGCGATCGAAAGCGAAGACGCGGGCCGCTCCTTTTGCGAGAAGGGCCTTGGTGTACCCGCCGGCGCCGAAGGTGCCGTCGACGTGAGTCTCGCCCGGGGCGGGGGCGAGGGCGTCGACGACTTCGGCGAGCAGCACCGGGACGTGCGGCGAGGCGGCGGAGGCGGCCGCTGCGGGGCTCACAGCGCCATCCCCCTTTCCTCGAGCCGGTAGGCGGCGAGGTCCCTCAGGTCCTCGTCCGAGCTCTCCAGCGCCAGGCGCGGGTTCCAGATTTCGAAAGTGCCGCCGACGCCGACGAACAGCGCCAAGTCCTCGATCCGGCCGCGGCGGCGCATCATCGGGGGCAGGATGATGCGGCCGCTCGAATCGTAAGGGACTTCCTCGGTGACTCCGAAGGTGCGTCGGGCGCGGGCGAAATGGGCCTGCGGATCGGCGCCCTCCTCGTTGAGGCGCCGGCGCTCGTTCTCGACGAACAGGTTGCGGGCGTAATTGCGGTCGTAGGCGGTGAGGCAGGGGTCGACCTCGTGGGCGCCGATGATCAGGGCTTTGGCGTCGGAGCGGCGTTCGATGACGGAGCGGATGAAGGCGGGGACGGAGAGACGCCCCTTGGCGTCCACCGCGTTGAGCGCGCTCCCATTGAAGAGGTGCTCCAGTTCCACCCTGAGGTCCCGCCCCCCCGTTACACACGGCTCCCCGTTCGCGGACGCGCTTACCGGCGCGTCCGCGTCGCTTTCGCGGCTCGAACAGGAATGCCCCTGACTAAGGCGCCGTGGATAACCTATTGGACGTGGGATTGAAAGGGTTTTTCATGCCTTTTCTGGGGATATCATGCCACTATAAGGGGCGCAGGCGGTATATTCCTGCTTTGTTCATGCACCAAATCCCCTCCCGTACCCGCAGATGCGCCTGTGGATAAGTCGGTGGGTTCAGCGCCGGCCGCGCAGGGACGCGGCGGCGACGCCGGCTGCCGCCACTATCGGCAGCAGCGCCGCAAGCACGACGCTAGCGCGGTCGAGGCCGGGGCGCTGCCACTGCACGGCGCGGGCGGCCCGCTCGCGGCGCCTGCCCTCGAGCCGGTCCAGCATCGCCCCCACGACCAACGGATTGTCGGCGAGGCGCGCGTGGCGTTCAGTCCCACGCGCGGTCGGCGCGGCCCACAGCGAATCGTGGAGCAGGTCGGCATCGGCGAGCAGCAGGGCGCGGCCGGCGCCGATTCGGCAGGCGGCCAGATAGCCGTTCCAGTCCACCCGGCAGCCGCCGCCGGAAGCGTGGAACCGCCCTGGCGCCGCCAGCGTCAGCCGGCGCACCTTTTCGCCGTCGCGCACCGGCTCGACGGCGAAGCTGCGGGCCGGCGCCCGCTCCAGCCGCAGTCCCCAATGGCCCAGCAGCGGCGAGAGCAGGCTTACAGGCGGCGGCCGGCGGATGTCGCCGAGCGGCAGCCGGGACGGCCACAGCAGCTCCGGGTCGGTGAGGATCAGCGCTCGGCCGCCCTCGCGCACCCATCGGTCCAGCGCCGCCAGCTCGGCCGGCTCCAGCGCCCGCGGCTGAGCGAGCAGCAGGAGCGAGCCCGCCGAAAGGGACCGCGCATCGAGATAGTCGAGCGGCCGGACGTCGAACTCGTCCCTGAGCGCGCCGTAAGCCGCCGCCGGGCGGCTCGACGGGTCGAACGGTCCGCCTTCGCCCCAAATGAGCGGCAGCCCGGTCATCAGCAGCAGCTTCGGCTTTTCCGCGGCGGGCCGGGGCGCGGTCGGACCGAGCGCGAGCGCCTCGTAGGGGCGCAGCATGCCCGGCAGCACCAGCATGGCGACGATGAGCCCGGCGGCGGCGGCCTGGCCGACGCGCCCGCCCGCCCTCCGGCCGAGCTGCACGAGCAGGTCGAAGAGCAGCGCCAGCGCCGCGCCCGCCGCGACGCCGTGCAGCATTTCGGCCCACGGCCATCCGCCGGCCATCAGGACGAGCAACGATTCGCTCGCCGCGGCGGTCAGCAGCGCGAGGGCGTAGAAGATGGCGCGATCACGCCAGCCGCTCGCCGCGACGAACAGTACCGCTGCCAGCAGCAGCCAGGGCCGAAAGGCGAAGAACAGCAGCGCTTCGGCGCGGCCCCATTCGAAGAAGCGGCCGACCAGCAGCCCCGCGCCAAGCTCGGCCGCCGCGAAGGCAGCGGCGCCGCCCCAGAGCCGCGACGGGGATGAGGCCCTAACGGCCGCCGGCCTGACCGCCGGCCGCCGCCGCTGCCGCTCCGGTCGTATTGGATTCGGCATTGCCGGGCGCGACGCCGAGCTCGGCCAGCGGCTCGGTGCGCGCCGCCTGCCCCTGGCCCGGCGCGGGCGCCGCCGGCTGGCCCGCCCGCTGCTGCTCGATCAGGTTGGGCGTGATCGGCGCCTCGCCGGCCGGTTCGCCGGTGAAGACGGCGGCGAGCAGCACGACCAGGAAGACGAAAGCGAGGCCGGTAAGCCCGATCCGTACCCTCTGCATTGCCGCAACCGCCCTCCAGCCTGAGCCGCGGCGCAATCTACCATGCGCTTCGCCTTTGTCGAACCCGCCCCGCGCCCCGTCGAAACGCTCGCCGCCACCGCGCGGAATGGCCGCAAAAGTTCCGCTTGACGTGCCCTGCGGCACTCGCAAAGGGGGCGATATGCGCAAAACCCACCTCACGGCCGCTGCAACCTGCGCGGCGATCCTGATCCTGACCGCCTGCGGCGACCCGAAGGTCGTCACCGTCAACAAATACGATCCCCAGGCCGAGGCGCTTGCCAACGCCCAGCCGGTGACCGCGCCGCCGCCGATGATGCAGGCGAGCCGCGCCTATCGGTGCCGCGACAACAGCCTCGTCTATATCGACTTCTACACCAACAATACCGCCCAGGTGCGAAGGACCCGCGGCGGCGAGCCGACCATCCTGACGGCGCAGGGCGGCAATCCGCCCTACACGGCGGAAGGCTATTCGGTCAGTGCCAATGCCGAGACGATCAGCTTCACCGCCCCCGGCAAGGGCACGCAGAGCTGTCACACCTAAGCCGGTCGAAACCGCCTGGTTCCGTTCAACACGAGCCGGTCCGCGCCAGCGGCCGGCTCTTTCGCATCAGGCCGGCTGCTGGAACGCCGCGGCCATCCGCCGCTGCATCTCGTCTTCGGAGACGTCCTCGATGTGGGTGGCGAGCGTCCAGCGGTGGCCGAACGGGTCGAGCAGGGTGCCTATCCGGTCGCCCCAGAATTGGTCTGCCGGCGGCCGCTCCTCCTTGGCGCCCGCCGCCAGCGCCTGGGCGAAGGCCCCGTCGACATCCTCGACATAGATCATCAGGCTCGCCGTCGTGCCGCCGCGCTTCAGCGGCCCGAGAAAGCCCATGTCCGGAAATTCGTCGGCGAGCATGACGTGGGAATCGCCGATGAGGATCTCGGCATGGGCGAGCTTGTCCTCCCCCATCGGCATGCGCATTACCTCGGTCGCGCCGAACGCCCGCTCGTAGAAGCGAATCGCCGCGTCGGCGCCGTCGACGATCAGGTAAGGCGTAACGTCATGATAGCCTTGCGGTATGTGGCTCACGGCCATTTTGCGGCTCCTCTTTTTTAGAACAAAAGGTGATCACCCCTACACCCTCCAGCCGGCTTCGACAAAGCGGATTCGATCGGATAGGGCGCCGCGCATGACGAACAGCATCACCGCGGAGACGGTCGCCGAGCACGGCCTGTCGCCGGAGGAATATGACCGAGTCCTTCACGCTCTGGGGCGCGAGCCGAACCTCACCGAGCTCGGCATCTTCTCGGTGATGTGGTCGGAGCATTGCTCCTACAAATCCTCGCGCGTGCACCTGAAGAAGCTGCCGACCAGCGCCCCCTGGGTCATCCAGGGGCCGGGCGAGAATGCCGGAGTCATCGACATCGGCGACGGCCAGGCGGCCATCTTCAAGATGGAGAGCCACAACCACCCCTCCTACATCGAACCCTATCAGGGCGCGGCGACCGGCGTCGGCGGCATCCTTCGCGACGTGTTCACGATGGGGGCTCGCCCAGTGGCGAACCTCAACGCGCTCCGCTTCGGTCGCCCCGATCACCCGAAGATGCGCCACCTCATCGCCGGCGTCGTCGCCGGGATCGGCGGCTACGGCAATTGCGTCGGCGTCCCCACGGTCGGCGGCGAGGTCGATTTCCACCCCGCTTATGACGGCAACATCCTCGTCAACGCGATGACGGTGGGCATCGCCGACACCGACAAGATCTTCTATTCGGCCGCCGCGGGCATCGGAAATCCAGTCGTCTATGTAGGGTCGAAGACCGGCCGCGACGGCATTCACGGCGCGACCATGGCCTCGGCGGATTTCTCCGAGGACAGCGAGGAGAAGCGCCCCACCGTCCAGGTCGGCGATCCGTTCACCGAGAAGCTCCTCATCGAGGCCTGCCTCGAGCTGATGGCCTCGGATGCGATTGTCGCCATCCAGGACATGGGCGCCGCCGGCCTCACCTCCTCCTCGGTCGAGATGGCCTCCAAAGGCGGCGTCGGGCTCGAGCTCGACATGAACGCCGTCCCCTGCCGCGAGGAGGGGATGACGCCCTACGAGATGATGCTCTCGGAATCGCAGGAGCGGATGCTGATGGTGCTCAAGCCCGGCCGCGAGGGCGAGGCCGAGGCCATCTTCCGCAAGTGGGAGCTCGATTTCGCCGTCATCGGCCACGTCACCGGCACCGGCCGGCTGGTGCTGAAGTGGAACGGCGACGTGGCCGCCGACATCCCGCTCGCGCCGCTTGCCGACGAGGCGCCCTGCTACGAGCGGCCGTGGGTGCCGACGCCGAAGCCGGGGCCGCTCTCGGACGTGCCCGAAAGCGCCGACTTAGCCGCCGATCTCCTGAAGCTGATGGCCTCGCCGGACCTCGCCAGCCGCCGCTGGGTCTGGGAGCAATATGATTACAAGGTCGGCGCCGACACGGTCCAGCCGCCGGGCGGGGACGCCGCCGTGGTTCGGGTCCACGGCACCGCCAAGGCGCTCGCCGTCACGACCGACGTCACGCCGCGTTACTGCCATGCCGATCCTTACGAGGGCGGGAAGCAGGCCATCGCCGAGGCGTATCGCAACCTGTGCGCGGTCGGCGCCCGCCCGCTCGCCGCCACCGATTGCATGAACTTCGGCAATCCGCAGCGGCCGGAGATCATGGGCCAGTTCGTCGGCTGCATCGAGGGCATGGCGGAAGCCTGCCGGGCGCTCGACATGCCGATCGTTTCCGGCAACGTCTCCCTCTACAACGAGACCAAGAGCGAGGACGGCGCCGGCAGCGCCATCCTCCCCACGCCCGCGATCGGCGGCGTCGGCCTCCTCGATGACTGGCGCAGCTCGGCCACCATCGCGTTGAAGGCCGACGGGGACGACATCTGGCTGATCGGCGAGGCGCCCGCGCATCTCGGCCAGTCGCAGTGGCTTCGGGTCGTCGCCGGGCGTGAAGAAGGGCCGCCGCCGCCCGTTGACCTCGCCGCGGAGCGCCGCCACGGCGAGGCGGTCCGCGGCCTCATCGCGCGCGGCCTCGTCACCGCCGTCCACGACCTGTCAGACGGCGGCCTGCTCGTGGCGCTGGCGGAGATGGCGCTCGCCGGCGGCCGCGGCGCGCACCTGTCGCGGGACCTGCCGGGCACCGCCGCCTTCTTGTTCGGCGAGGACCAGGGCCGCTACCTCGTCGCCACCGGCAATTCCGACGCGGTGCTCCGCGCCCTGGCCGCCGAGGCGATCCCGCACCTCTTCCTCGGCAGCGGCGGCGGCGATTCGATCGTCCTGGGCTCCGGCACCCACCTCGGCCTTGGCGAACTCCGCCGCGCCCACGAAGGCTTCTTTCCGCAGCTGATGCGCGGCGAACCGGCCGTCGCGGCATGACCGCGGGCTATTCCGGCACGCCCCTGGCGAAGAAGCTGTCGCTTAAGCCCGGCCTGCGGGTCTGGTGGGACGGCATCCCCGACGCGGTGCGCGACGAGATCGAGCGGGACGGCCTCGAGCTGGTCGTTCTCGACCGCCCCGAAGCGCCGGTCGACGCCGCCCACATCTTCGTCACCTTGCGCGCGGAGATGGAGGAAAAGCTCGCCGCCCTGCGCCCGCTGCTCTCGCCGGGCGGCTTCATCTGGGTGAGCTGGCCCAAGAAGGCCTCGAAGGTGCCGACCGACATCACCGAGGACGGCATCCGCGACGCGATTCTGCCGAGCACCGACCTCGTCGACGTCAAGGTCTGCGCCGTCGACGCCGTCTGGTCCGGCCTCAAGCTGATGATCCGCCGCGACCGACGCTGAGGCTATTGCGAACAATTCGCATTATCGATATATCCAGCGGCGATGATCGTCTGCATCTGCAACGCGATTCGCGAAGCCGACCTGCGCAAGGCGGCCCGTGACGGCGCCTCCTGCCCCGCCAGCGCCTACAAGCTTTACGGCCGCAAGCCGCGCTGCGGCCAATGCGTCTCATTCGCACGCGAGATCATCGCCGCCGAACGTGCGACCGCCTAGCATTCGCAGCTGATTTTTCGCAGATTTCCGCCGTTTTTGACGGTGCTTTTCGCCCGCTCGCGAGTTAAGGGGGGAGCGAAAGGGGATCGGCATGAAGGGCGACGAACAGGTCATCCAGCACCTCAACGAGACGCTCCGGAACGAACTCACGGCGGTCAATCAATACTGGCTTCACTACCGGATGCTCGGCAATTGGGGCGTCGGCCGCCTCGCCGAGTTCGAGCGGCACGAGTCGATCGACGAGATGAAGCATGCCGATCGGCTCGCCGAGCGCATCCTGTTCCTCGAAGGCCTGCCCAATTTCCAGATGCTCGGCCGCCTTCGAGTCGGTGAGAATGTCGAGGAGATATTGCGCGCGGACCTCGACCTCGAGCGCGAGGCGGTCGAGCAGCTCAGGGGCGCCATCGCCCACGCCGAGACGGTGCGCGACTTCGTCAGCCGCGACCTGTTCAGCGAGATCCTCGAAAATGAGGAGGCGCATATCGACATGCTCGAGCAGCAATTCGACATGATCGAGCAGATGGGCCTCCAGAACTACATCCAGCTCCAGTCCAAGCCCGCCGAAAGCTGACGCGGCAGGGTGCCGGTCGCACGCGGCCCCCTGCCCATCACATCCCCGAAGAAGGCCCGATCCGCGCCAGCCAGATCGCCGCGATCAGCGCCAGCGTCGCC
>DASZEO010000399.1:0-1824 GCA_035940755.1 Allosphingosinicella sp.
TCGACGGCGCGGGCGATCGCCTGGTTGTCGACCTCGTTCATCTCGCGCTGAAGCTTGGCCCGCCATTCCGTCACCACGCGCGTGAACCAGATGTAGGCGACCACCATGACGAGCGTCGCGACGACGAGCCCGGCGCCGAACTTGACGCCGAAGATGACGCAGATGGCGGCCAGCTCGATGATCGTCGGGGCGATGTTGAACAGCAGGAAATAGAGCATCATGTCGATGCTCTTGGTGCCGCGCTCGACGATCTTGGTGAGCGCGCCGGTGCGCCGCTCGAGGTGGAATCGAAGCGACAAAGCGTGGATGTGGCGGAAGACGGCGATCGCCAGCCGCCGCGCCGCATCCTGGCCGACCCGCTCGAAGATGGCGTTCCTGAGATTGTCGAACAGAACGCCGCCGAAGCGCGCCCCGGCATAAGCCGCCACCAGCGCCATGATGAGGCCGGCGGTGGCGTCCATGCCGGCCGACATATCGTCGACCGCCGCCTTGTAGGCGAACGGCATGGTCAGCGTCGCCCCCTTGGCGGCGAGCACCAGCAGGACGGCGGCGACAACTCGCGCCTTGAGCCTCGGCTCGCCCGCCGGCCATAGATAGGGCAGGAACCGCCGAAGCGTCGCCCAGCTCGCGCCCGACCCGCCGTCCTTGTTCAGATCCTCTGCCGCCATCGCCGTCTAGATAGGGGCGCCCCTCGCAGATCGCCACGCTGCGCGGCAGGATGCCTGAAACAATTGAAACACATTTCCCCTTGCCGCGGCACCGGCATGCAACCGGCGGTCGGCACATCAGCGAGCCGACGGCGCCGGCGTAACGGAGGCGGAACGTCAGGAACTGTCGCAGTTCCAATCGGTTGAGCAGGCGAAGGAGCGGGCGATGGGACCCCTGTTGTACATCATGGCGATCATGGGCTGCGGCGAGAGCGAAGCGGCTTGCGAGCAGGTCGCCGTCGTCGAGCAGCAGTATCGCAGCGAGGAGGAATGCCTCGCCGCGACCGAGGACGAGCTTCTACGCCGCGACGACATCCTCTTTCCGGCCGTGGTCGCCCAGTGCCGCCGCGCCGACGCCGGTCCCCAGCTGGTGCGCGGCGACGAGGTGATGCTGCCGGCCGCGCCCGCCCCGCAGCAGCGCCTGCCGCGCTTCGCCGACGCCGGACCGCAGCCGCGCCTCTCGCGCTGACGGATCTTCCCCCCGCTTTCACGCGGCGGCTCTGATCCCCTCCATTGACGCCCGCGGCAATGCGCCTGCGCGAGGTGCCTAGCCGCTGGAACGGCCCGAGCCCGCGGCGGTTGTCCTCGCACGCTTGAGCGAAGGAGGAATGCCGATGTCGGAGACCGAGACCCTCGAGATGCTGCACGTCGACGAGCAGCCCGGCCATGAAAGCGCGCTCGAGCCGAAGCCGGACTGGGAGCCGCGCTATCCTGGCTCCGGGCGCCTCAAGGACAAGGTGGCGCTGATCACCGGCGCCGACAGCGGCATCGGCCGCGCGGTCGCGGCGCTGTTCGCCCGCGAAGGCGCCGACGTCGCCATCCTTTATCTGTGCGAGCATGACGACGCCGCCAAGACGAAGGAGATCGTCGAGGCCGAAGGGCGCCGCGCGGTAACGATCGCCGGCGACGTCGGCGACAAGGACTTTTGCGCGCGGGCAGTCCGCGAGACGGTCGAGACGCTCGGCGGGCTTCACATCCTCGTCAACAATGCCGGCGAGCAGCATTGGGCCGAGGATATCACCGACATTTCCGAAGAGCAGCTGAAGCGCACCTTCCAGACCAACATCTTCGGCATGTTCTTCCTGACCCAGGCCGCCCGGCCGTACCTCGAAAAGGG
>DASZEO010000400.1:0-2468 GCA_035940755.1 Allosphingosinicella sp.
CCAGGTCGACCCGCATCCGCTCCGCCGCCAAAGCGACGGGCGCCTGGCCCAGCCGGCCGGCGAAACGCGGCCCGCGCAGCTCCGCCCCCGCCTGAAGGCGACCGCCCGGCTCCTGCCAGCCCAGCGCGTGGCCAGTCGGACAGAGCGGCAGCCGCGACCGCCCGAGCCGCAGCCCCTCGACCTCCAGCGCTTCGAAGCCGGCTGCCACGCAGCCTTCGCCGAGCACGAAGCCGCCGCGCCCGAAGCGCCCCCTCAGCGGCAGCGTAAGCCCCGTCACTCTTCCGCCGTGGAAAGGCCCGTCGAGCCGCATCGCCGTCTCAAAGCGCGTTCCGCCGCCGGGGCTGGCGGCGAAGCGAAGCTCGGCCAGAGCGAGGCGGGCGCCGCCGGCCGCCATCGGCGCGATCCGGCCGACGCCTTCGATCGGCGCTCCCGGCCGCGCCTGCCGAAGCCGGAAACGCGCGTCGGGAAAGCCGCCGCCGCTGAGCGCGAATTCGCCGTCGAGGCGAAGCTTTCCGCCCGGCCAGGAATAAGTGAGCCCCTGCCCGCCGACACCCGCCACGCGAACGCCGCTGCGCCCGGCAAAGCGCAGCTGCTCGAGCCGAAAGGCGCCGAAGCCGCGTCCATTGACCAGCCGAAGCCGCGCCGCCGCCTCGCCGCCCGCGCGTGCCGCCCGCTCGACCGCCGCGGCCAGTGCCATGGCGATCGGCCCGAGCGGCGTTCCCTCCGTGCCTCGCAACGCGCCGGTGATGCCGCGCACTTGCGAGTCGCGGACCGTCAGCCCTTCGGCGCGCACGTCGCCGTTGAGGGCAAGGTCGCCGCGGCGCAGCGACAGCGCATAGCTTCCTCCAAAGGCGGTTCGGCCGGCGCTGAACGCACCCACGGCAGCAGCACCGGAATGGACCTCCACTTGTCCCGCCGTACGGCCGGCATCGCCGGCGAAGGTGAGCCGCCCCGACACGTCCTGCGTCCGGTGCGGTCCCGATCGAAGCGCTGCGGCGCGAAACGTCGTGGCTCCGCGCCATTCATCGAGCGCCGGCGCCAGCGTCGCCTGAAGCGCGAAGGCGGGCGCCGCGACGGCGAGATCGTTGCCGCACCGCACGCTCGCCAGCGTCGCCGGACCGGCGAGGCTCGGCCGCAAGGAGTCCACCCGAACCGCGACATCCGCCCGCGGCTCCTCCAGGGTGCAGTCGCCGAGCCTGAGCTCGCGCGCCACCCCCGCGAGGCGGCCTCGAAAGCCGTCGGAGAGGTTGCCGCGCCCCGCAAGGCCCAGCGCGAGGCGCCCGGCGGGCGTATCGAGAACGATCGCCGCATCGGCGACGTCGACCCGCTGGTCGGGCAGCCGGAACGGAAGCCCGGTCGGCGGCGGCAGCAGCCGATCGATCTGGCCGAGGCTCACCCGCCCGCCCTGGACTCGCCCGCGCATCCGCACGCCGCGCGCGGTGATCAGCCCCACCCGCGGGCCGCGCCAGCCGAGCAATATCTCGACCTCGACATGGCGAGCGGTGGCGTCGGGGCGGCGCGGATCGCCGATGACGAGATTTTCGAAGATCTGGCGGCCGAAGCCGATCCGCTTCACGTCATATGTCGCCTGCACGCCGCGGCGCGCCAGCTCGCGGTCGATATAGTCGCTCGCCAGGCGAACGCGGATCGACCAGAGCACGACGAACGCGCCCAGCAGCGCCGTCAGGATGAGGGCGAGCACCAGCCGCCAGCCGCGCAGCCACGGCCGCCGCCTCACCGGCTCGATCTCGTATTCCTCCACGCTCTTCCCGTTACGAACCTTGCAGGCCCGCCTAAAGGCACGGCCGGCCTTAATCCACGATTATGCCGCACAGGAGGCTTGCAACCTTCGCGCCCGTTCGGTATTTGTTCTTCGGCAGGTGAGGCGATGGAAGCAAGGGCTCAGACACCGCGGCAGCAAGGCTCGGCGAGAGCCCCGCGCGAGCGGGCTACGCCTCGCAGAAGCGCCCTATCCGACGCACTCCGGCCACTCCCGTTCGAGTTCGCCACGCTGGCTGATCGCGGCGCCTGTGCGGAACCGGCTGCGGCCAGTGACGGCACCGGCCATCGTGGACGCCTGCGCCAGCGGCTGTTCGAAGGCGGCCCAGAGGCGCTGCTCGACCACGAATTGGTCGAATATCTGCTCGGCCTCGCCATCCCGCGCCGCGACACCAAGCCTCTGGCCAAGAAGCTGATCCGCGAATTCGGCTGCTTCGGCAGCCTGATGTGCGCCGACGCGGCCACGATCGCTCGGGTCGGCGACATCAGCGAGGGGGCGGCGGCGGCGCTGAAGGTCGCTCACGCGGCGGCGCTTCGCATCCTCAAGTCGCAGGTCGAGGGGCAGAAGGTGCTGGGCTCATGGCAGGCGCTGCTCGACTATCTGCGCGCCGACATGGCGTTCGAGCCGGTCGAGCGGGTGCGAGTCCTGTTCCTCAACGCCCGCAACGTGCTCATCCGCGACGAGAAGA
>DASZEO010000401.1:0-6887 GCA_035940755.1 Allosphingosinicella sp.
ATGAGGAGCGGCTCGGCATGGCCAAGGGCCGGGCGGTGACGCCGGGGAACAAGCGGCGGGTGCAGGTGCGCAAGGTTCGGGGAAAGCGGGTTCATCGACGAGAAGAAACTACCTCACTCGCCCCTCCTCTCGCGCCGCGCCATCATCTTCCCGCGGCCGCGGGCGGCGAGGAGATAGAGGAGGACGCCGGCGGCGGCGAGGGCGAGCAGGACGCGCCACTGGGTCCAGTCCGACTGGAGCATCGCCCAGAGGCACACGCCGAGCGCCGCGGCTACCATGGCCCAGGTCACCGGTCGCTTGCCGGCGCCCGCTTCTCCCGTCTTGCCGCGCTCGCGCTCGACGCCGGGCAAGGCGGCGATGCTCAATCCGTAGACGATGAGCCGGGCCAGCGTGCTCGCCGCGGCCAGCCAGACGAAGCTCCCGGTGAGCGCCAGCAAGACGATGGCCGCGGTCGTGAAGGCGACGGCGTTGGCCGGCGTCGCGTAACGGGCGTGGACCCGGCCGAACCAGTCCGGCAACAGCCCGTCGACACCGAGCGCGAACAGGACGCGGGGTGCCGAGAGGAGCGCGTTGGCGACATTGCCGAGGATCGAGAAGGCGGCGCCCGCCGTGAGGATCAGCGCTCCGGCCGCCCCGGCGACGACGGCGCCTAGCGCGGCGAGCGGCGCATCGGGCGCCGGTCCGACCGGCATGGCCGCGCCATAGGCGAGCTGGACCAGGAAATAGAGGAAGATGATCAGAAGGAGGGTGACGATCATCGCCCGGGCAAGCGTCCGGGCCGGATCGCGCATCTCGCCCGCCGGAAGGACTGCGGTCTCGAAGCCGACGAAGGCATAAAGGACGATCAGCGCGGCGCTTTCCAGCGCGCCGAGCGCCGGCGGGGGGGCCGGGGCCGGGATGGAGTCGGCGAACAGCCATAGCCCCAGCAGCGCGACGCCGATCAGGGGCAGCGCCTTGAACGCGGTCAACAGGTTGATCGCGCCCATCCCGCGCCGGACGCCGGTGTAGTTCAGCGATCCGATCAGGGCGCAGACGACCAGGATCAGGGCGGCCCGCCCGGCGCCGGTCCCGAGCGGAGCCCAGGCCGCTCCGCCATAGTCGGCGAGAAGGTTCAGATTGGCGCCGACCGCCGTCACCCGAGCGACCCACAGCAGCCAGCCGGCCTGGAACGAGGCGAGCGGTCCGAAGCGGGCGGCGTAGCGGACCGGTCCGCCCGACACCGGATAATGGCTCGCGACCCGCCCGAACGGGACGGCGATAACGAGGATGAGCAGGCCGAAGATCGGAAACAGCCACGGTGCAAAGCCGCCGAAATCCGCGTCGAGCCGCCCCGGCAGCGCGAAGATGCCGGCGCCGATCGCGCCATTGAAGGCGATGAAGGCCGCGCCGAAGAAGCCGATGTCGCGCTTCAGTTGGCGCTCGCCGGCGGGGATGGCAGGGTGGCTCATGGCTGGCTTTCGCTGCGAACGCGCGGGATCACGCTGTCGAGACTATGGTACAGACCCTGTGTGCAGGCGAGGACCCACGCGTGTGTCCCAGCCCGGCGTCCAATCGGCAGTGGGCGAGTCCTTTACCAAATGCCGCTATGGGCGGAGGCGCGACATTCGCGCTAGATTGGGACGTGGCGGGACCCGAGATATTTCTGCTTCGGCACGGCGAGACCGAGTGGAACGCGGCCGGCCGCTTCCAGGGCGCGCTGGATTCGCGGCTTACGGAAAAAGGCGTGGAACAGGCTGTCGATTACGCTGGCCGACTGGCGCTGATCGCTCCGCGCATCGCAAAGGTCGCCGTCAGCCCTCTGGGACGAGCGCGGCAGACCAGCGCGATAATTCGGTCGTTGGGCCCCTTTGCGCCCGAACATGTCGATGAACGCCTGCGCGAGGTTTCGATCGGCTCGTGGGACGGGCTCACGCATTTCGACATCGACGCGTGCTGGCCCGGGCTGCTGGACGGCTCGACGGCCTTCGACTGGTTTTTCAGGTCGCCCGACGGTGAGTGCTACGATGCGGCAGCGGAGCGAGCGCACAGTTGGTTGAGCGAAGTAGCAGACGATGTGCTCGCGGTCAGTCACGGCCTGACCAGCCGCATCATTCGGGGCATCTATCTCGGCCTGCCGAAAGAAGACACGCTGCGACTGCCCGTCGCCCACGGCGTCATCTGGCGTTTATCGGATGGTCTCGTGACCACCCTTTGATGCGGCAACCTCCGCAGTATGGCTGCAGATGTTATCCCTCGCGAAGTTCATCCCTCGCGAAGTTCATCTCCCAGGGACTCTGGCTCTGACGCGGAGGAGCGGCAGACCTGGATGCGGGCGCCAGGCTCCGCCAAACTCGCGTTCACCTCGGGGCGGCTTCGCCTCCGAAGGGATCGGTCGCCTTGAGGACGTCCAGGCCGGACACCCGGTCCCACCATTGCTGCAGCGCGCGGTGGCGGAAAAGGGCCGCCTTGCCCTCGTCGGCGCGGACGAAATAGTCGATCATCGGGGCGAGGTGGCAGTCGGCGAGGGTGACGGCGCGGCCGGTCAGGACTTGGCCCTCGGCGGCGACGGCGTCGAGGAACGCCAGGACCTTGCGCGAGGCTTGCAGGCCCGCCTCGACCTCCTCCCGGCTCGACGGCTCGCCGAAGAACGGGCGGAAAAAGGCGTGGGAGGCGACTTGCCGCACCATCGGCCAGTAGCCGTAGGCGTCTATGACGGCGATCACCTGATCCATCTTGGCGAAAGCGGCCGCGCCCTCGGGCTGGAGGCGCGGGCCGTGGAACGCCCGGTCGACGTAGCGCGTGATGGCGCTCGTCTCGAACAGGGTGAAGGCGCCGTGGGTCAGCACGGGAACGCGGCCGAAGGGGTGAAGCCGCAAATAGGCTTGGGAGAGCCCGGCGAACGGATCGACCTCCACCGTCTCGTGGTCGACTTCCTTCGACAGCAGGGCCACCCGGGCCACTCGCGTGTAGGCGCTGTATCGGTAGCCATGAAGATGGACCGGATCCGCCATCTGCGCCCCTCGTGCGTTTTTCCCGGCGTAAGGACGATCGCAAGCCGGCACAACGGGCTCGATGTGCGAGCCATGCGCTTGCGCCGGCGAGAAGCGAAGAGGCCGTCCGCCGCGTCACTCGTAGCGCAGCGCCGCGACCGGCGGGCGCCTGGCGACGAGGAAGGCCTGGCCTCCGACCGTCGCGAGCGTCACGACGAGGGTGAAGGCGCCGCCGGCCAGGAACAGCCACGGATCGAGCGGGACGTGCGAGGAAAAGCCCGCCAGCCAGCGCCGCATCAGCCACCACACGACCGGCCAGGCGATGAGATTGGCCCACAGGACCGGCCGCGAAAACTGCCACAGCAGCAGGCGGGTGATTTGCCCCGTGGTGGCGCCGAGGACCTTGCGGATGCCGATCTCCTTGGTGCGCTGCTCGGCGATGAAGGAGGCCATGCCGAACAGGCCGATGCAGGCGATGAACAGCGCGACCGCGGCGGCGATGGCGAAGAGGACGCCCTCCCGCTCAATTTCGCGATAGAGGCTCTCGGCATATTGCTGGAGAGGCAGGATCTTCGGCAGCCCGTCCTGGCCGGTCGCCGTCCAGACGCGGCGGATCGCCGCCATCGTCCCGGCGACCGAGCCGGGCGCCACGCGCACGCTCAGCATCCCGAAGCGCGAGGGATCGATGAAATAGGCCGCCGGAGCGACGGGCACACGGACCGATCCGGTCGGGAAGTCGGGGACTACTCCGATGACGGTGAAGAAGCGCATCCCGCGCTGCGCCGACGCCTGTAGGCGAAGGCCTATCGCCTCGGCAGGGCTGCGCAGGCCGAGCGCGCCCACCGCGGTGCGGTTGATGACGATGCGCACCTCCTGCGGAGCGCCGTTCGCCGGCGGCGCCACCGAGTCGCCGCCCTGCCTTTCGCTGAACAGCCGCCCGGCGAGCGGGGCGAGGCCGTAGGCTTCGAGGAATCCCGGCGCGACGGAGAGCGTGTCGAAGGAGTGGATCGCAGAGGGCGACGTTTCCATCATCTCGACCGAGCGGTCGCTGACGATCATCGCCGGCTCCGAGCAGGCGACTCCCACCACCCCCGGCAGCGCCGCGAGGCCGTTGCGCAGCGCGTCGGTGCAGGGGGCGGAGACGAGCACGACTTGCTGCCCGCCGAGCCGCGCCGCCGAGCGCGCGGCGAACCGGGTCTGGCTCCAGATGACGGCCGTGGAGATGACGAGGCCAGAGAGGATGGCGAACTGAACGACGACGAGCACCCGGCGAAGGCGCCCGCGGTCGAGGAAGCCCGGCCCGCCCCGCAGCGCCACCGCCGGCCGCAGCCCCGACAGGACGAGGGCGGGGTAAGCGCCGGCGGCGAGGCCAAGCGCAGCCACCGCGAGCAGCAGCAGCGCGAGCAGCTGCGGCCGCCAGTAGGCGAAGGCGATCTCACGCTCGAGGAACCCGTTGAAGGTCGGCAGCAGCAGTTCGACCGCGGCGAGCGCGAGCACCATCGCGGCGGCGACCTGGAGCACCGCCTCGCCGACGAACTGCAGCGCCAGCGCCGAGCGGCTTGCGCCCGCCGCCTTGCGCACGCCGACTTCGACGGCGCGGCCGGCGACGCGCGAGGTGGCGAGGTTGACGAAGTTGAAGCCGGCGCCGGCAAGGATCAGCAGCGCGATGACTGCCGCCGCCGCGACGGTGGCCTCGTCCCCGGGCGCCTTCATCGCGTTTATCCCCGCAGGCGCGAAATGGATGTCGCGCACCGCCACAACGGAGAGGGTGACGGCGATCCCGAACGGATTGTCCCTCGGGATCTGAAGCCGGCTCACCACCAGGTCGGGCAGCGCCCGCCGGACCGAGGCGAGCGACGCGCCGGGCTTCAGCCGGAAATAGGTGTAGGTCGTCCCGTCGAAGTGGAAGCCGCCGCCCGCCGCGTCGGCCAAAGCGAGGTTCGAGAAGGGCGTCTTGCCGGACGCGAAGATCTGCGCGGACAGATGGGTGTTGGAAGGCAGGTCGCGAATGACGGCGGTGACCCGAAGCAGCCGGTCGCGGTTGAGCTGGAGCGTTTCGCCGATGGGGGCGTCGCGGCCGAAATATTTGCGGGCCATGCTTCGGGTGAGGACGACCGAGTTCGGCTGCTGGAGGGCGGTGGCCGGGTCACCCGCGATGGCCAGCATCGGCAGCACCGCGAAGAGCGAGGCGTCGGCCCAGTAGATCGTCTCGTTGGCCTCGACGTCGCCACGCTTGACCGTCCAGTCCTGCGGCATCATCCTGGCGACCGCCGCGATCCCCGGCACGTCAAGCCTCAGCCCCTGCGCCAGCGCATAGTCGGTCCCGTCGAACACCACGGTCTGCCCTCCCGGCATCGCGATAGCGGAGGACACCCGGTAGACGTCGGCCGGAAGCGCCCGGTCCCAGGTAAGCTCGTCATGGACGTAGAGCAGCAGAAGCATCGCGGCGGCCAAACCGGTGGCGAGGCCGGCCATGTTGATCAGCGCATAGAATTTGTTGCTCATCAGCGACCGGAGCGCCGCTGCGACGACGTCAGGGATCATGGCGCAGCCTCCTCAGGCGCGGCTTCGCCGACGATCCGCCCGTCGAGCATCTGGACGATGCGCTGCGCCTCGGCGGCGTGGCTTGGCGAATGGGTGACCATGACGATGGTCGTCCCGCCGGCGGACGCCTGCTTGAGCAGGTCCATCACCGCGGCTCCGCTGGCGCTGTCGAGATTGCCCGTCGGCTCGTCGGCGAAGATCACCTTCGGGTCGGAGACGAGCGCGCGAGCGAAGGCGACCCGCTGCTGCTGGCCGCCGGACAGCTGCTGCGGCCGGTGGTTCGCCCGGTGCGAGAGCCCGACCTGCTCGAGCACCTCGCCGATCCGCGCCTTGCGGCTGGCGCGGCCGCTGCGGCGATAGAGCAAGGCCACCTCGACATTCTCGGCGACGGTGAGCTCGCGCACGAGATTGAAGCTTTGAAAGACGAAGCCGAGATGGGCGCGGCGCACCTGGGCCAGCTTCGGCTCGGACAGCGCCGCGACGTCTTCGCCCATCAGCCGGTAGGAGCCGCCATCCGGGCGGTCCAGGCAGCCCAGGACGTTGAGGAGAGTCGATTTGCCGCAGCCGGACGGGCCCATCAGCGCCACGAACTCTCCCGCGGCGATCTCAAGCGAGATCGCGTCCAGCGCCTGCGTCTCCACCTCCGCTGTCCGATAGGCCTTGCTCAGATCGGTGACGGTCAGCATCGGCTCTTTCCCTTACCCCCGCTGCCCGGCTGGAGGCGACGCGCGCTTCATTGTACGGCAAGTCGGGCCCGGGAAAAAACGCGCCTCTTCCGGTACTTAGTCGAGACGCGCGGGCTCGTCTGAAGCCGAAGCGTCCGGAAGCGGACACGTTGCCGCCCGCCGCTCGATCGGCATAATATCCTTCGATGGACAGGCTTCCTCCGCTCCTGATCGTCGACGACGATTCCGACGTCCGCCATGCCGCGCGCCTCGCGCTCGAGCCCCATGTCGAGTCTGCCGAGGCCGTGGCCTGCCCGGACGAGGCCGCCGCGCTGCTGGTGCCGGGCCGCTTCGGATGCGTGCTGCTCGACATGAACTACGTCGCGGGCGAACGGTCCGGCCGCGAAGGCATGGACGCCCTCGCCCGCCTCAAGGAGCAGGATCCCTCGCTCGCCGTCGTGCTGATGACCGCCTACGGCCGGGTGTCGCTCGCCGTCGCCGCGCTCAAGCGGGGCGCGCACGATTTCATGCTCAAGCCGTGGCGCAACCGGGATCTTCTCGCCGCCGTCCGCTCGGCCAGCGAGGCGACGCTGGCGGCGCGCGCCGGCCGGCCGCTCGAAGCCCTGGAGCGCGACGCGATCGAGCAGGCGCTCGCGCACAGCGGAGGCAATATCGCGCGCGCCGCCGCCCGGCTCGGCCTAAGCCGCCC
>DASZEO010000402.1:0-2537 GCA_035940755.1 Allosphingosinicella sp.
AAATGGGTTTTCGATGCGGAATCGTAGGGCTGCCGAATGTCGGCAAGTCGACCCTGGTCACTGCGCTGACCGAGACTGCGGCGGCGCAGGCGGCGAACTATCCCTTCTGCACGATCGAGCCCAATGTCGGCCGGGTCGCCGTGCCCGATCCGAGGCTGGACGAGATCGCCCGAATCGCCAGATCGGCGCAGGAGATCGAGACCCAGCTCGAGTTCGTCGACATTGCCGGCCTCGTCCGCGGCGCGTCCAGGGGCGAGGGCCTGGGCAACCAGTTCCTCGGCAATATCCGCGAGGTGGACGCGATCGTGCACGTGCTGCGCTGCTTCGAGGGCGGCGACGTCACGCATGTCGAAGGCCGGGTCGATCCGATCGCTGACGCGGAGACGGTCGAGACCGAGCTGATGCTTGCCGACCTGGACAGCCTCGAAAAGCGCGTCCCCAACCTCGTCAAGAAGGCGCAGCAGGGCGACAAGGAGGCCAAGGTGCACGCCTCGGTGCTCGGCCAGGCGCTCGAGCTGCTGCGCGCGTCCAGGCCGGCGCGGCTGACGCAGCCGAAGGACGATGAGGAGAAGAAGGCGCTGGAGCGCGCGCAGCTGCTTACCGCCAAGCCCGTCCTTTACGTGTGCAACGTCGACGAGGGCGATGCGGCATCCGGCAACGCCCACAGCGCCCGAGTCTCCGCCAAGGCGGCAGCCGAAGGGGCGGGCGCGGTGACGATCTCGGCGGCGATCGAGGCGGAGATCGCCACCATGCCCCCACAGGAGCGCGCCGACTTCCTCAGCGACCTGGGCCTCGAGGAAGCGGGTCTCGCGCAGGTCATCCGCGCCGGTTACGACCTTCTGCACCTCATCACGTTCTTCACCGCGGGTCCCAAGGAGGCGCGCGCGTGGACGGTCGAGAAAGGTGCGAAGGCGCCGCAGGCCGCGGGGGTGATCCACACCGACTTCGAACGCGGCTTCATCCGCGCGGAAACCATCGCCTATGAAGACTTTCTCGCCTGCGGCGGCGAGGCCGGCGCCAAGGAAGCGGGCAAGATGCGCTCCGAAGGCAAGGACTATGTCGTCCAGGACGGCGACGTGATGCTGTTCCGCTTCAATGTCTGAGGAGAATGCCATGGCGGTCGGCCTCGAGCGGCGCCTGCTCCAGGGGGCGGTGGCGCTCGGCTGCGCGGTACCGCTGGCGGCGGGCGCGGTAGGGATCGTTCACGGCCCGGCGATGCTGCATGGGGTGGCGGAGGCGGTGACGCCGGATCTCGACAGCCACTTCCGCTATCTCTCGGGGCTGCTCCTCGCCGTCGGCATCGGCTTTGCCAGCTGCATTCCCGCCATCGAGCGGAAAACCGGGCGATTCCGGCTCCTCGCCCTCCTCGTCTTCATCGGCGGGCTTGGCCGACTGCTCTCGCTCCTGGCGGCGGGCGAGCCGGGGCCAGGCCATATTTTCGGGCTGGCGATGGAATTGGGCGTGGTGCCGCTGCTCGTCCTCTGGCAGGCGCGGCTGGCGGCGAAGGAGGCGCCCGGGCGATGATCTATTTCGAGGACCTCGAGGTCGGAGCCCATACCTATTTCGGCAGCTACGAGGTGACCCGCGAGGAGGTGCTCGAGTTCGCGCGCAAGTACGACCCCCAGCCCTTCCACCTGTCCGACGAAGCCGCCGCCAAGACCCATTTCGGGCGGCTTGCCGCGAGCGGGTGGCATACCTGCGCGATGGCAATGGCGGTGATAGCCCGCAAGGTGGTGGAGCAGGAGCAGGCGGGCCTCGGCTCGCCCGGCGTCGACAATCTCAGGTGGCTGAGGCCGGTCTTCCCCGGCGACACGCTGCACGTGCGCAGCACCATCGTCGAGAAGACGCCGTCGCGAAGCAAGCCTGAGATCGGCTCCTTCCGCTCCGACACCGTCGTCACCAATCAGGACGACGTGCCGGTGCTGACCTTCACGTCGATCGTGCTGATGCGGCGGCGGAGCGGAGCGGGCTAGGCGCCGCCCTTATTGCGGCCGCTCGCGCCAGACCCGCCGGTCGCCCCGCCGCTCCGTGCGTTGCCGGGAAGGATCGGCGGAGCGGCTGCGCTCGAAGTCGCGGTCGTCGTAGCGGCGGACCTCGCGGGCGCCTTCGCGGCGGTAATTCGCGCCGTTCTCCTGCCAGCGCCGCCGCTCCTCGCGCCAGTCGCGGCGGGTGTCGCGGCGGTCGTCGCGCCTGAAGTCGCGCCAATTGTCGCGCCAGTCGGAGCGGCCTTCCCAGCGGCCGCGGCGGTCCCAGAACTGCCTGCGATCGCTCCAGTAGCGGCGGTGGCGGTCGTTCCAGCGGTGCGGGCGGCGCCACTGATCGTAGACGTAAAAACCGGTGCCCGGATAATAATAGCCGTCATACCAGCCCCAATACGGGCTGCTGGCATAATAGTCCCAATAAGGATCGTACGAACCGTACGCATCGTAATAGGGATCGTAATAGCCGCCATTGCCGTAGCCGACGGAAACGCCGCCATAGCCGAAGCCGTCGTCATACATTGAGCAGGCGGAAAGGCCGAGGCCGGCGGCAAGGGC
>DASZEO010000403.1:0-5863 GCA_035940755.1 Allosphingosinicella sp.
TTGTCGACGCAGAGCACTTCGTGCCCCTGCTCGAGCAGCCGGTCGACGAGGTGCGAGCCCAGGAAGCCGGCGCCGCCGGTGACCAGAACCCGTTTTCGTGAACCGTGAATCCGGCCCATAGCGCCAAACCTGCCAAGATGCCTGCGTGGGACGACGTGCGGCCAAGGCTGCGCCGTCCGGGAATCGGCGCTTTATCGGCACGCGGTGGCGAGTTGGCAACCCGCAGTTTCTGCCGCGCAAGCTGCGGATCGGGACGAGCCACCGGTCCCTTGCGGCAGCAGGCGGCGGCGGAGCGACTGCTTCTTACCCCCGATATCCCCGTAATCCACAGGCGACTCCCCCAAGATTCGGGTTGGCGCGACTCGGAAGGCGGGTGCACCATCGACGCTCGCTGCCGATGAGCGGCCGCTTCGGAAACGAAGTGGAACCTGCGGCAGCGACCACCGCGGAAGCGGCGGCCGTCCGCAAGGACGGTCACGTGGAAGCGCGCTGGAACGGGCGTGTCGAGGAAGAAGCGCGAGGCGAAAGCCGAACCCACTTTCCTCGGGAGGTCCGGCGGAACCGCCGCCTTCGGGCGACGGAACTGCGAAGGGGCCCCGCGGAACAGCGATGTTCCTCGGGTGCGCCCGGATCGGAAGTTCGGCCGGGCCGCGAGGCCGGGCTTGAAGCCGGTCAGGGAACCGAAACGCGCCGCAAGGCGCGGCTCGGGACCCAAGGGACCGACCGGGGCCGAAAGGCTCCGGCCGGAACCTTTCCCAGGGAGCACCCGCGCCTTCACGGGCTCGGGCCGCAGCCCAGGAAAAGTGGGGGCTGGTGGCGACACCAGCTCCCATTTTCTTTTGGGGCATCGGCGCGTCGAGAGCTACTCCAGGGGCTCGACAGCGGAAGCGGGGCCGGCCTTTCACCCGCCCGCCGCGGCTGGTATCGCCTCTTCGTTCCACGACGAGGAGAGACTTCTATGCCGCGCTTCATGGTCGAACGCACCTTCCGCGACGGGCTCCATATCCCTACCAACGGCGAAGGCGCCGAGGCGATGGGCGGCATCGTCGAGCGCAACGCCAGTGAAGGCGTCACCTGGGTGCACTCCTACGTCAGCGCCGACAAGACCCGGACCTTCTGCGTCTATGACGCCCCCTCGCCCGAGGCGATCCGCACGGTAGCGGAGAAGAACGGTATTCCGGTCGACGCCATCCACGAAGTGCGGGTGCTCGACCCCTATTTCTACCACTGAGCGCCAAGGCTTGGCGCCTCCCGCCATGGCCGAACGCTTCGAAGGCCGCTGCGCATGCGGCGAAGTGCGCTACCGGCTGACCTCGAGTCCCATGTTCGTTCATGCCTGTCATTGCACCCAATGCCAGCGCCTTTCCGGCGCCGCCTTTGCGATCAATGCGCTGATCGAGACGGACCGCGTCGAGTTGCTGCGGGGCGAGCCGGAGCCGGCGCCGGTCGTCGGCGCCAGTGGGCGCGAGCAGACCATCTTACGCTGCCCGGGCTGCAAGGTCGCGCTGTGGAGCCATTATCCCGGCGCCGGCGCCGCCGTCGCTTTCGTTCGCGTGGGAACGCTGGGTGACGCGGCACGGCTGGCGCCGGACATCCATATCTTCACCTCGACCAAGCTGCCCTGGCTTAGGCTGCCGGACGGAGTCCGGGCAGTCGAAGACTATTATTCAATCGAGGAATATTGGCCCGCCGAGAGCCTGGCGCGCCGGGCGGCGCTGCGAAGCGGCGGCTGATCGGCGCGCGCTAAGGCTCAGCGCGAACCGGCCGTCGGCCCGCCGATGGCGACGGCGGGGCGGGTCTCGACCCGCTGCTGAAGGGCGGCGAGCATGTTGCTGGACTGCATGAACGGGATCGGGTTCACGGCGCGGCCGTCGATGCGGACCTCATAGTGGAGGTGGCTGCCGGTCGAGCGGCCGGTGGAGCCCATCAGGCCGATCAGGTCGCCGCGGCGGACCCGCTGGCCAGGCTGGGCGATCAGCCGCGACAGGTGGCCGTAGCGGGTCTGGATCCCCTGGCCGTGGTTGATCTCGACGAGGTTGCCGTAGCCGCCATTATTCCATTCGGAGCGGCCGACGATCCCGTCGGCGGTGGCGTAGACCGGGGTTCCGATCGGGCCGGCCAAGTCGACTCCGCCGTGCATCGCGGCGCGGCCGCGGAACGGGTCGGAGCGGACGCCGAAGCCGCTGGTGAAATTGGCGGAGCTGCGCAGCGGCTGCGCGGAGGGGATGGCGATCACCGCCTGCTCGAGCTGGTCGAGCCGCTGCCAGCTGACGAACAGCTCGCGGAAGCGCGGATCGGCGTTGTTGGTGTCGACCGGCTCGAACGGACCGCCGACGCCGCCCGCCGCGTGATTGAACTGGGCCGGATTGACGCCGAGGCGGCGAAGCGCCTGAGCGGTCTGGCGGTAGCGCTGCTGGGCCGCGTCCTGGGCCCGCTCCGCGAGCGCCAGCTGCATCGTATCGACTCGGGCGTAGCTTTGCGACAGCGCGTTGTGCGGGGTGCGCTCCTGCTCCGGCATCAAAGCGGCGAGCTGATCGGCGTCAGCGTTGCCGGACAGGACGCTGTCGAGGAACGCCTGGCGGCGCTCGAGCAGGGCGGCGTGGTTGCGCGTCTGGACCCGCATCGCCGCCACGTCGGCCTGCATGCGGGCGACCTGGCGCTGCATCTGGGCGACGTCGCCGTCCATCGCGCCAATCGCCTGGAAGGTGGCGAACGCGGACCAGGCGAGCAGCAGGAAAGCGGTCAAAGCGGCGGCAGCCTGGGCCCCGGCGCCGATCGTGAAGCGCCTCAGGCTCTTGCCGTCGTGGAGGAAAATGTCGCGTGGTTTGAAGAGATTACGGAACCTGATCGGGAACCCGGCGTTGGCGGTCTGTACGAAATCTGTCATCATCTTCCCCGGTCGGCCCGCTCCAGGCCCGCGCGGCCACGCAAGGTGACCGCTTAAAAAATCAGGGCTTTTTGCCCACTTATGACGTCGGAAGGTGCCCACCCCGAACGTGTGGGCGCAGAATGTTAAGCAATTCGGACCCCGGCAACCCCTTCGTAGAATTCCCGGGACAGACCGGCTTCGCCACGCGCTGAGTCGTTGAACGGGGGTTTGAGGCTCCCCCTGAAGTGGCGCCGAATCAATCGTTGCCAGTGCGCAACCATCGCGATTCCCTGCGCTTTGCACCCCCATTCGAACCAGCGCGTGCCCGCCCGCACGTGACGGATTTCGTCCCGATAGATGCGGCTGAGGATGGCGGCCGAGCCGTCCTCGCCCGCCCGCTCAAACGCCGCGAGCGTCGCCGGCGTGACGTCGAGGCCGCGCGCTTCCAGCACCATCGGCACCACCGCCAGCCGCGCCAGCGCGTCGTGGGCGGTCGCTTCAGCCGCGTCCCACAGCCCGTCATGCGCCGGCAACGCTCCGTAGCATGAACCGAGCGCGCGCAGCCGCCGGTCGAGCAGGCTGAAATGCATCGCTTCATCCGCCCCGACCGCGACCCAGTCGTCAACGAAGGCGGGGGGGAAGCCGCCCCCGAAGCGCCCGGCAAGGTCGAAGGCGAGATCGATTGCGACGAACTCGATATGCGCCAGCGCGTGAAGCATCGCGAGCCGCCCGCGCTCCGAGCCGGCTTTGCCGCGCTTGGGCATGCGGGCCGGCGCCAGCAGCTCGGGGCGGAGCGGCCGGCCCGGCCGAATCGGCATCGCCGCGTCGAACTCGTGCGCCAGCCCGCCGCGGCGCCACGCTCGCGCCGTCTCGCGCGCCGCCTTCACCTTGTCACGGGGCTCGGCTGCGAGCAGCACCTTCCGGCAAGCCTGGGCGATCGTGGCCATAGCCCTTCCCTCGCACGAGCCGCCTCTGTACCGGAAGCGCCGATGAGCTTCACCGCCCGCCTCCTGCTGCTCGGCTCCGGAGAGCTCGGCAAGGAATTCGCCATCTCCGCCAAGCGCCTCGGCGCCCATGTCCTCGCCTGCGACAGCTATGCCGGCGCGCCGGCGATGCAGGTCGCCGACGCCTTCGAAGTCTTCCCGATGCTCGACGGCGCCCAGCTGCGCGCCGCGGTCGAGAAGCACCGGCCGGACTATGTCGTTCCCGAGGTCGAGGCGATCCGCACCGAGGAGCTGGAGGCGCTGGAGCGCGAAGGCTGGAACGTCGTGCCCTCGGCGCGGGCCGCGGCGATGACGATGAACCGCGACGCGATCCGCACCCTCGCCGCCGACAAGCTCGGCCTTCGCACCTCGCGCTACCGCTTCGCCGAAAGCCTTGAGGAGGTCCGCGCCGCCGCCGCTCACACTGGCCTCCCCTGCATCCTCAAGCCGGTCATGTCGTCGTCCGGCAAGGGCCAGAGCACGGTCGAATCCGACGACGGGCTGGAGGCCGCATGGAGCTACGCCGTCGCCAACATGCGCGGTGACCGGCCGCGCGTGATCGTCGAGGAGTTCGTCGACTTCGACTATGAGATCACCTTGCTCACCGTCCGCACCCGCGACGGCATCCTGTTCTGCCCGCCGATCGGCCACCGGCAGGAGCGCGGCGACTATCAGGAAAGCTGGCAGCCGATCGCCATGGAACCAGGTCCCCTCGCCCAGGCGCAGAAGATGGCGGCGCGGGTGGTCGACGATCTCGGCGGCTACGGCGTTTTCGGAGTCGAATTCTTCGTCACCGGCGGCGAAGCGATCTTCTCCGAGCTGAGCCCGCGGCCACACGACACCGGCATGGTGACGCTGATCTCGCAGAACCTGTCCGAGTTCGACCTGCACGTGCGCGCCGTGCTCGGGCTGCCGATCCCGTCGATCGAGGTGACCGGCCCGTCAGCCTCGGCGGTCATCCTGGCGGATCGGGAGGCGGAAAGCTTCCGCTTCGAAGGCCTGGCCGAGGCCCTCGCCCTGGGCCGCGGCGAAGCGCAGGTGGACGTGCGCCTGTTCGGCAAGCCGGTGACTCGCAAGTACCGGCGCATGGGCGTGGCGCTGGCTCGGGCGGAGACGGTAGAAACGGCCAGGCAACTCGCCGCCCAAGCGGCGGCGAAGGTCAGGATCGACTATTCCTTGGCAGGCTCGGCCTCGGCCTCGCCCGCGACGTCGGCGACCTCCCCGGGCTCCTCCACGATCGGATAATAAGCGTAACGAAGCGCCGGCCCCTTCGGCTCGACGACTTCCTCAGCGGGCGGCAGCTCGTCGCCGTATGAAACCTGGACCGCCGCCGGCGCCGCAGCCTCGCGATCGGCCGCTGCAGGCGCGGCCGCGCGGCCGCCGAAATAGGGAACCTCGGCGGAATAAGCGTGAGCGTCGCGGGCCCGCAACGCCTCGCAATTCTGGCAATCCGCAGCGCGCGCCGCGGTGCCTTCGTCCCAGCCGTACAGCTCGCCATAAGCCGGCGCCCGTGCCGTCAATTGTCGCTCGTCGATGGCCGCGCCGCGGTCGCGCGGGTGAAGCGCTGGGCCCTGATAATAGATCGGGTTGATCAGGCCGATCGAGCTTTGGCCCAGGTGAATGCCGAGCGCTACCGCCGCGAGGATCGAGGCGCCGAGCGCCGGCAAGGTGTAGGGGCTCGCCATCACCCCCACAACGAAGCTGCGCCGCCGCCGTTCCTGCCCGTCCATTCCCTCACCCCCCATCGCGTCAGGGCAGCTGCCTGGCCGCCGCCAGCACTTCCTGCGCATGGCCGGGCACCTTCACCTTGCGCCAGATGCGCGCCACCGTCCCGTCGCGCTCGATCAGGAAGGTCGCGCGGTCGATGCCCATATATTTACGCCCGTACATCGATTTTTGCACCCAGGTGCCGAACGCCTCGCACGCCGAACCGTCGACGTCGCTGGCGAGGCGGACCTTGAGCCCGTATCTGCCGGCGAACTTCGCATGGCTGGCGGGGCTGTCCTTCGAC
>DASZEO010000404.1:0-10299 GCA_035940755.1 Allosphingosinicella sp.
CTCGATGATCGCCGAGAGGTTGAACGAGCCGGCCCACATGATCACAGGAATCAGCACGAAGCCGATCGACACCTCATAGGACACCATCTGAGCGGCCGCGCGCAAAGCACTGTAAAACGGATATTTCGAGTTCGACGCCCAGCCGGCGATGATGATTCCGTAAACGCCGAGCGAAGACACTGCGAGCAAATAGAGCAGGCCGACATTGATGTTCGCCAGCACCATCATCGCGCCGCCGGGACCGGGGCCGAACGGGATCACCGCCCACGCGACAAGGGCCACGGTGAAAGTAATGATCGGCGCGATGACGAACAGGCCCCGGTTCGCCGACGAGGGGATGATGGTCTCCTTGAGGAAGACCTTCAGCCCGTCGGCGAAGCTCTGCAGGAGACCGAATGGTCCGACAACATTGGGGCCCCGGCGAAGCGCCATGGCGGCCCAGATCTTCCGGTCGGCATAGATGATCATCGCCACCGCCAGCATCAGCGGCAGGGCGATCAGCAGGATCAGCAGCAAGGTCGCCAGGAACCAGCCGAAGCCGGAGCCTGCCCACGACTGGAACCAAGCCGTCATTCCGCGGCCTCCGCGAAGTCCTGGCCGTGGAGGATCTCGGCCGAGCAGCGCTGCAGCGTCGGCGAGGCGCGGGCGATGGGATTGGTCAGGTAGAAATCGCCGATCGGGTAGGTGACGCCGGTGCCCCTGGGGATCGCCACCGGCTCGAGCTGCGGCGGCGCCCATTCGAAGCCGACGAGGCCGGGGCGGCTGAACTCCGGATCGTCGCGGAAGAGCCGGTCGCGCAGCTGGTGGAAATCGTCGAACGGCAGCGGCTTGCCTAGCGCCGAGGAGAGCGCGCGCAGGATCGCCCAGTCTTCGCGCGCGTCGCCGGGGGCGTCCACCGCCTTCTCCGAGAATTGCACGCGTCCTTCCAGGTTCACGTAGATGCCGTGCTTCTCGCTATAGGCCGCCCCGGGAAGGACGATGTCGGCCGCCGAAGCGCCGCGGTCGCCATGATGGCCGATATAGACTTTGAAGCTTCCGTCGAACGGCGCCAGGTCCGCCTCGTCGGCGCCCAGCAGGAAGAGCAGCCTCGGCGGCTTCTCGGCCAGCGCGGCCATGCCGCCGGGCCGGGCATAGCCGAGCATCAGCCCGCCCATGCGCGAGGCCGCGGTGTGGAGGACGTTGTAGCCGTTCCAGCCGTCGCGGAGCAGGCTGAATGGCTCGACCAGCGCCAGGCTCGCGGCCTGCGAGCCCGCGATCTTGAGGGCGCCGGCGCCGACGATCACCGCCGGACGCTGAGCCGCGCCCAGCGCGTCCGCCACCGCCTGCGGCAGGTCGGAGACCAGGGCCAGGTCATTGCCGAGCCGCTCCACCGGATAGGTGAGGTCGACCTCGCCTCCGATCAGGAAGACCCGCGCCCCGGCCTTCACCGCCTTGCGGATGCGTGTGTTCACCAGCGGCGCTTCCCACCGCGGGTTGGACCCGATGAGGAGAATGGCGTCGGCGGTCTCGATGCCCGCGATGGTGCTGTTGAAATTCACGGCCGCCAGGTTGCTTGCATCGTAAGCGAGCCCGGTCTGCCGCCCTTCGAGCCAATCCGACCCGAGCGACGCGAGCAGCGCCTTGGCGGCATACATCGTCTCGACGTCGAGCAGATCGCCGGCCACGGCGGCGACGCTGCCGCCGGCTTCGCGCGCGACCTCCGCGATGCGCGCGAAAGCTTCGTCCCAGCGCGCCTCGCGAAGCTTGCCGCGTTCCCGCACCCACGGCCGGTCGAGCCGGTTGCGCAGCAGCCCGTCGACCGCATGGCGGGTCTTGTCGTGCGCCCACTCCTCGTTGACGTCCTCGTTGATGCGCGGAAGCGCGCGCATCACCTCGCGCTGGCGTGAATCGAGGCGGATGTTGGTGCCGACGCCGTCCATGACGTCGATCGCCGGCACCTTGCGCAGCTCCCAGGGGCGCGCTTCGAAGCTGTAGGGCTTGGAGACCAGCGCTCCAACCGGACACAGGTCGACGACGTTGCCGGAAAGCTCGCTGTGAAGCGCGTGCTCGAGATAGGAGGTGATCTCCATGTTCTCGCCGCGGCCGACGGCGCCGATCTCCTCGACCCCCGCCACCTGCTCCATGAAGCGAACGCAGCGCGTACAGTGGATGCACCGGGTCATGAAGGTCTTGACCACGGGTCCCATATATTTCTCGGACACCGCCCGCTTGTTCTCGTCGTAGCGGTTATGGCCGCGGCCATAGGCCATCGCCTGGTCCTGAAGGTCGCATTCGCCCCCCTGGTCGCAGATCGGGCAATCGAGCGGATGGTTGATGAGCAGGAACTCCATCACCCCTTCGCGCGCCTTTTTGACGGCGGGAGTCATGGTCGAGATTTCCTGCCCCTCGCTCGCCGGAAGGGCGCAGGAGGCCTGCGGCTTGGGCGGCCCGGGCTTCACTTCGACCAGGCACATCCGGCAATTGCCCGCGATGGCGAGCCGCTCATGATAGCAGAAACGCGGAATCTCCTTGCCCGCCAGCTCGCAGGCCTGAAGCACCGTCGCGCCCTGCGGCACTTCGATCTCGGCACCGTCGACTTTGACTTTGGGCATGAAGGCTCCAGGGGCGGGACGCCGGGGACGCGGGACCGCCGTTAGACGCTAAAGCCTATCGTGGACAAGGGCCTATGACCCGCCGAAGCGGCAGTTGAAGGCGGTTCAGCGCGCCTGCGCCCTCAGACGCAGCGAGGGTCCGAGCCGATGCGGCCGCGCCGGAGAAAGCGCCATACCCCTTTACTGGTCGCGGACCGGCGCGAGCTGGTCCGTCCAGTAGCGATACATACTGTGATAGGCGCTCTGGGCCAGCAGGCTGCGCAGCTCCGCCGGCTGCACCGCCAGCTGCGACCCGGGAGGGGCGCAGACGGCCATGAAATTCCGCATCTGATCGATCGCCGAGGTTTCGTTGCGCGAGCCTACGCCGCTCGCCAGCAGCCGCTCGGCATGAGCGGCGTCGTTGCGCACCAGGCAGTCGGCCCAGCGGTAGAGCAGGACCAGGCGGGTGCCGCCCTGCGTATCCTGCGTCGGCAGGCCCAGATTCACGAGCGGCGTCGAGCGGCGCGGCTCGATGCCGAAGCCGCCGAAATCGCGGAAGAACAGCGCCTGGGCGATCGCGCCGCGAAGATGGAGCGTGTCGGCCGAGGAAAGGCCCCGAGCGCAGCGGCGGGCATTCTCCGGAAGGTTGGTGAGGTCGGTCGCGTCGCCGTCGACCGGCAGCCGCTGGAGCAGGCTGATCGCCGTGCCGCGGTCGCGGCTGACGATGCAGCGGCCGGCGTCATAGATTTGCTGGACCGATTCGTGCCCCGCATCGGCAAGGGCCGGAGACACTCCGGCAAGCGCGGCGCCTGCCGCCAGAAATCCAAAAATGGCCTTGTTCATGACCTGCTCTCCCTCGTCGCGCAACGGCGCCAGCAGAGGGCATGATAATCCGATTCGTTCGGCAGCGAAAGCATCGACGCCGAGGAGGCGAATGGATCAGTCGGGGACCCCGCTCATTCCGCGGCTTGAGCGGTGACCCCGCGCTTTTCGATGATTCGCCGCTCGAGTTCGGGGCGGTAGTGGCGGATCAGGCCCTGGATGGGCCAGGCGGCGGCGTCGCCGAGCGCGCAGATGGTGTGGCCTTCGACCTGCTTCGTGACGTCGTAGAGCGTGTCGATCTCGTGGATCTCGGCATTGCCCTCGACGAGGCGCTCCATCACCCGCCACATCCATCCCGTACCTTCGCGGCAGGGGGTGCACTGGCCGCAGCTCTCGTGCTTGTAGAAATAGGAGATCCGGCTGATCGCCTTCACCACGTCGGTCGACTTATCCATGACGATCACGGCGGCGGTGCCGAGGCCGGAGCCGAGTTCCTTGAGACCGTCGAAATCCATCGGCGCGTCGATGATCTCGTGGGCGGGCACCAGCGGCACGGACGAGCCGCCCGGGATGACCGCGAGCAGATTGTCCCAGCCGCCGCGGACGCCGCCCGCGTGGCGCTCGATCAGCTCGCGGAATGGAACGGACATGGCGTCTTCGACCACGCACGGGCGCTCGACGTGGCCCGAGATCTGGAAGAGCTTGGTGCCCTCGTTCTTCGGCCGTCCGATGCCTGCGAACCAGGCGCCGCCGCGCCTCAGGATCGTGGGGACGACGGCGATCGATTCGACGTTGTTGACGGTGGTCGGGCAGCCGTAGAGGCCGGCGCCGGCCGGGAAAGGCGGCTTGAGGCGCGGCATCCCCTTCTTGCCCTCTAGGCTCTCGAGCATCGCCGTCTCTTCGCCGCAGATATAGGCGCCGGCGCCGCGGTGGACGAACAGGTCGAAGTCGTAGCCCGACTTGGCGGCGTTCTTGCCCAAAAGCCCGGCGTCGTATGCCTCCTGGACCGCCGCCTCGAGCACCTGGCTTTCGCGGATGAACTCGCCGCGAATGTAGATGTAGGCGGCGCGCGCGCGCATCGCGTAGCCGGCGATCAGTGCACCTTCGATCAGCTTGTGCGGATCGTGGCGGATGATCTCGCGATCCTTGCACGACCCAGGCTCGGATTCGTCGGCGTTGATGACGAGGAAGTTGGGCCGGCCCGGGCTCGGCTCCTTGGGCATGAAGCCCCACTTCATGCCGGTCGGGAAGCCGGCGCCGCCGCGGCCGCGAAGGCCCGACGCCTTGATCTCGTCGATGATCGCGTCCTGCGCGCGCGCCATCAGCGCCCTGGTGTCGTCCCAGTCGCCCCGCCTCTGCGCCGCCTTCAGGCCCCAAGGCTGGAACCCGTAGACGTTGGTGAAGATGCGGTCCTTGTCGTCAAGCACGCGGACCCCCGATCCGTCCCCTCACGGCCGAATAAGCGGCGACGGCGGCAACGGCGATGAGGCCGAGGAAGGCGAGCTTCACGGCGATCTTCAGCACGGCGACGAGGATCATCACGACGACGACCCCCACGACGAGAATGACGGCGGCGCCCTTCATGGTGTCTCCCCTTCGCTAGGCACGTTCGCCGCCGCAGAATTCGCCGAAGGCGCGGTCCATCTCCCCGGCGCGCATCGCGGATTCGACGAACACGTCCTGCCGGTCGACGACAATGTAGCGATTGCGCCGGCCGCCTTGCTCATAGTCGCCGCAGACGATCCCGACGCCCTCGCTGGCGCCACGGCGCGGGTTGGAGAAAGCGAGGCCCTGCGGATTGCCGAGCCGCTCGCGCACCAGCCGTTCGGCGGCACCGACGTCGCCCTCCGGGGCCGGCGCAGCGGGCGCCTTCTGTGGAGCGGCTGCGGCCTGATCGTTGGCGGGCCCGCCGCGCCCGCAGGCGCTGATCAGGAGCAAAGGTGCGATCGCCAGACGAGTCACCAGCGGCTCCTGTAGTCGTAATTCTCGCCGGCCATCTCCGGGAGCGTCGTCGGGCCGCCTTGCGGGCAGCTGGTCTGCCGCTCGACCTGCGGGCCAGGCGCCGGCGTTTCACCGCGCGCCAGGGCTTCGAGGATGGCGGTCATGCTTTCGAAGGTGAGGTCCTCATAATTGTCGTCGTTGATCTGGACCATCGGCGCGTTGGCGCAGGCGCCGAGGCATTCCACCTCGTTCAGGGTAAACAGTCCGTCTTCGGTGGTGGCGCCTTTGTTCAGGCCCTTCGCCTTGCAGGCGGCGAACACGTCGTCCGAGCCGCGCAGCATGCACGGCGTCGTACCGCACACCTGCACGTGGAAGCGACCGACCGGCGCCAGATTGAACATCGTGTAGAAGGTCGCGACCTCGTAGGCGCGGATGTAGGGCATGGTGAGATAGGCGGCGACATATTCGATCACGGGGATCGGCAGCCACCCCTGCGTCTGCGTCTCCGCGCCGACCTGCCGCTGGGCGAGGTCGAGCAGCGGGATGATGGCGCTGTGCTGCCGCCCCGGCGGATAGCGGCCGACGATCACCTTGGCCTGCGCCTCGTTGTCCGGCGTGAAGGCGAAGGAGCCCCAGCGGGTGCGAATTTCGTCGGTGGCCGGAACCCGGGAAACTTCAGCCATCGCGATACTCTTTGGACAGGTGCTTTCTTGTGACCAGATTGTACATTTTGTCGCCGTGCCGACTCGCCACACGCAGCCAATGCCACCCGACGAACCCAAACCAGAAAGCATAAACCAGGGCACCAACCACCAGGAAGCCCACGACGAGCGGACGCGGCGCATTGAAGATGCCGAGAAGAGCGCCCGGAACCAACGCCAACAGGCCCTTGCTCGCTTCCAGGCGCCAATCGGCCCCTAGCTCGTTTCTTCGAGACAATTCCGACGCTGCCGCGCGTCCCAGGCGCCGGCGTTGGCGTTGCAGGAACGACTCCTTGGGACGAGGATCGAGAAGATGCCTTCGCCTCACCGGTCGACCTCCCCGAACACGATGTCGAGGGCGCCGAGGATGGCGGTGACGTCGGCGAGCATGTGCCCCCTGGTCATGAAGTCCATGGCCTGCAGATGCGAGAAGCCGGTCGGCCTGATCTTCACGCGATAGGGTTTGTTGGTGCCGTCGCTGACCAGGTAGATGCCGAACTCGCCCTTCGGGCTTTCGGTCGCGACATAGACCTCGCCCGCCGGAACGTGAAAGCCTTCGGTGTAGAGCTTGAAGTGGTGGATGAGCGCTTCCATCGACTGCTTCATCTCGGCCCGCTTGGGCGGCACCACCTTGCGGTCGAGCGACGCCACCGGGCCTTCGGGCATCTCATTCAGGCACTGCTTCATGATCCGCGCCGACTGGCGGACCTCCTCGACCCGCACCATGAAGCGGTCGTAGCAGTCGCCCTTCGTCCCGACCGGCACGTCGAACTCCATCCGGTCGTAGACCTCGTAAGGCTGCGACTTGCGAATGTCCCAAGGGATTCCGGCGGCGCGGATCATCGGCCCGGAAAAGCCCCAGGCGAGCGCGTCCGCCTTCGAGACGGTGGCGATGTCGACGTTGCGCTGCTTGAAGATGCGGTTGTCGGCGACCAGCGCGATCGAATCCTCGAACAGGCGCGGCAGCCGATTGTCGAGCCAGTCGGCGATGTCGGTGAGCAGCTTGAGCGGCACGTCGACGCGCACCCCGCCCGGGCGAAACCAATTGGCGTGCATCCGGGCGCCCGACGCCCGCTCGTAGAAGTTCATCAGGTCTTCGCGAAGCTCGAACAGCCACAGGTTCGGCGTCATCGCGCCGACGTCCATGATATGGCTGCCGAGGTTCAGTAGGTGGTTCTTGATCCGGGTCAACTCGGCGAACAGCACCCGCAGATACTGGCCCCGAAGCGGCACTTCCAGGTTCAGCAGCTTCTCGATGGCGAGGACGTAGCTGTGCTCCATGCACATCGGCGAGACGTAATCGAGCCGGTCCATGTAGGGGATCGACTGAAGATAGGTCTTGTACTCGCAGAACTTCTCGGTGCCGCGGTGGAGCAGGCCGATATGGGGATCGACCCGCTCCACGATCTCGCCGTCAAGCTCCAGCACCAGCCGAAGCACGCCGTGCGCCGCCGGGTGCTGAGGGCCGAAGTTGATCGTGTAGTTGGCGATGTCCGACTGGGTCGCGCCGGTGCGGGCGACCTCAGTCTCGGCGTCGGCGGGCGCTTCGGCCTCGGGCGAGGGCGCGACTTCAGACATGGGGGCGCCCGCTCCTCACTTCTTCACCTCGTCCGCCTTCAGCGGAGTGGGCGCTCCGGGCGCTTCGGGACTCGCTTTCTCGTCCCCGGGCAGGACATAGGCCGCCCCTTCCCATGGGCTCAGGAAGTCGAAGTCGCGAAAGTCCTGGGAGAGGCGCACCGGCTCGTAGACGACGCGCTTCTGCTCTTCGGAATAGCGCATTTCGACATAGCCGGTGAGGGGGAAGTCCTTGCGGAACGGGTGCCCGCGAAAGCCGTAGTCGGTGAGGATCCGGCGAAGGTCGGGATTGCCGTCGAACATGACTCCATAAAGGTCGAACACCTCGCGCTCGAGCCAGCCGGCGACGGGGAAGATGCCGGTCACGGTCGGCACCGCCTTTTCCTCGTCGGTCGTCACGCGGATGCGCAGGCGATGATTCTTCGTGATCGACAGGAGGTGATAGACGACATCGAACCGCTCCGGGCGCGACGGGTAATCGACCCCGGCAATCTCCATCAGCTGCTGATACTCGAACTCGTCGCGCAAGGTGCGGATGACGTCGGCCACGCTTTCGCGGCGCACGTCGATCGACACCTCGCCGACCTCGTCCTTGGCCGTAAGGAAGGCATCGCCGATCGCCGCCTTGACGGCGTCGATGATCGCCTCGCGGGCCGGCACCTTGGGCGCACTGATCGCCACCGTCAGCGCTCGATCGTGCCTTCGCGGCGGATCTTCCGCTGCAGCTGCATGACGCCGTAGAGCAAAGCCTCGGCGGTCGGCGGGCAGCCGGGGACGTAGATGTCGACCGGGACGATGCGGTCGCATCCGCGAACGACCGAATAGCTGTAATGGTAATAGCCGCCGCCATTGGCGCAGCTGCCCATCGAGATGACGTAGCGCGGCTCCGACATCTGGTCGTAGACGCGGCGCAGCGCCGGCGCCATCTTGTTGCACAGCGTCCCGGCGACGATCATCACGTCGGACTGACGCGGGGAAGCGCGTGGCGCGACTCCGAACCGCTCAAGGTCGTAGCGCGGCATGTTGACGTGGATCATCTCGACCGCGCAGCAGGCGAGGCCGAAGGTCATCCACCACAAGGAGCCGGTGCGCGCCCACTGGAACAGCTCTTCGGTCGAGGTGACGAGGAAGCCCTTGTCCGAGACTTCGGAATTGACGTCGTTGAAGAAGCTGGGATCGGGCTGCTGAAGGTCGGCGGGGCGCGTATTTTCGTGGCGCGGATCTAGGATCACTCCCATTCGAGCGCCCCCTTCTTCCAGGCGTAGGCGAAGCCCAGCGCCAGCTCGACCAGGAAGATCATCATCGCGAACCAGGCGGCCCAGCCCACGTCGAACACGCTCACGGCCCACGGGAAGAGATAGGCCGCCTCGATGTCGAAGATGATGAAGAGGATGGCGACCAGGTAGAAGCGTACGTCGAACTGGGCGCGGCTGTCCTCGAAGGCGGGGAAGCCGCACTCATATTCCGCCAGCTTGTCCGCATAGGGCCGCGAGGCGCCGGTGAGCTTGGAGACGAGCACCGGCAGCACGACGAAGGCGAAGGACAGGCCCAGCGCGACCGCCAGGAACAGGAGGATCGGAAGATAGTCGGCGGCGACGGGCGCCATCGGAAGAGTCTCCGGGTTCAACAGGTTGCGCGGCTTCTAGGACTGCGCAGGGAGCGAGGCAAGGCTCTGGGGGAGCCAATTCCTCACCGGCTTCCTCGCGCGGAGGGGGCGGCACGCAGTTCGCTGGAGGCACCCCTCCACCAGGCTTCGGCTGGTCCCCCTCCCCTGCAAATGCAGGGGAGGAATTCAGCGGAGGGCACCGGCGACGAGCTTGTGGAGGCGCGAATGGATGTGGTCGTTGCCGGCCAGAACCTGGCCGTTGGCGAGGCCGGCGTCGGCGCCGCGGAAGTCGGTGACGAAGCCGCCCGCCTCGCGCACCAGGATCAGCCCGGCGGCAATGTCCCAGAATTGCAGATCCTCTTCCCAGAAGCCGTCATAGCGTCCGGCCGCCACCCAGGCGAGATCGAGCGCTGCCGAGCCGAAGCGGCGGATGCCGGCGACTTCCGGAGAGACCGACTCGAGGATCTTCTGGAAGCGGTCGAGATGGCCGTGACCCTTATAAGGGACGCCGGTGGCGATCAGGGCTTCGGAAAGATCGCGGCGGGCGGAGACTCGAAGGCGCCGCTCGTTGAGCCAGGCGCCCCTGCCCTTCTCGGCCCAATAGCTCTCATCGGTGAGCGGCTGGTAGACCAGGCCGTGGCTGATCTCGCCCCAGCCGTTGCCGCCGGGCTTCGCCTCCTGGACGGCGATCGAGATGGCGAAGTGCGGAATGCCGTGGATGAAGTTCGACGTGCCGTCGATCGGGTCGACGATCCAGCGCGGCTTGGCCGGATTGCCTTCAATCGTCCCGCCTTCCTCGAGGTAGAGGCCCCAATCGGGGCGGGCGTGGCGAAGCTCCTCGATCACCGTCTGCTCGGCGCGCTGGTCGGCCAACGAGACGAAGTCGGCCGGGCCCTTGCGGCTCACCTGGAGCTGCTCGACCTCGCCGAAGTCGCGCCGGATCCGCGGCGCCGCCTTGCGCGCGGCGCGGGTCATGACGGTGATCAGGCCGGAATGGGATACCAAGACGTTCTCCGATCGAACCCCTCTCCCGCTTGCGGGAGAGGGAGGGGCCCGCGGCGAAGCGGCGGGAGGGTGAGGGTCT
>DASZEO010000405.1:0-5810 GCA_035940755.1 Allosphingosinicella sp.
GCCAGCGGCTTCATGGAGCCGCTCGAATCGACCAGCATCCACCTCGTCCAGGCCGGCCTTTCCAAATTGCTGTCGCTGTTCCCCGACCGCAGCTTCGATCCCGCGCTCGAGGCCGAATATAACCGGCTGACGACGGTCCAGCTCGAGCAGATCCGCGACTTCCTGATCCTTCACTACAAGGCCAACGCGCGCACCGACCCGTTCTGGAGGCGCTGCCGCGAGATGGACGTGCCCGACAGCCTCGAGCGCAAGATCGCGCTGTTCAGAGCGACGGGCCAGCTGTTCCGCTACGAGGATGAGCTCTTCTCCGAATCGAGCTGGCTCGCGGTCCTGCTCGGCCAGGGGATCGTGCCGCGAACGCATGCCCGCATCGCCGACACGGTTGACCCGCGCCAGGCGCATCACATGTTGACGGGCATGGCGCAGGTGATGAGGCAGGCGGCCGAAGCCATGCCCACCCACCGCCAGTATATCGAGCGCCACTGCGCCGCGGCCGCGACCGCCGGTGCGCCGGTGGCCGCAACGGCCTGAGGAGACTTTCTTGACCGACAACCGAATCCGCAGCGTCTGCATCGTCGGCGGCGGCACCGCCGGCTGGATGGCGGCGGCCACGCTCGCCAAGATCCTGACCACGGAATATCTCAGCATCACCCTGGTCGAATCCGACGAGATCGGCATCATCGGCGTCGGCGAGGCGACGATCCCGCAAATGACCATCTTCAACAAGATGCTCGGGGTCGACGAGGACGAGTTCGTCCGCCACACCAAGGGCACGTTCAAGCTCGGCATCCAGTTCATCAACTGGGGCCGCCAGGGCCACACCTATTTCCACCCCTTCGGCGCCTACGGCCTGGCCATGGAAGGCGTGTCGTTCCACTCCCACTGGCTTCGGCTGCACATGGCCGGCGAGGCGGCGAGCCTCGACCCTTGGTCGCTGCCCGCTTATGCCAGCCAGCGCGGCAAGTTCATGCGCCCGTTCGACGCCGGCAATTCGCCGCTGTCCTCGATCGCCTACGCCTATCATTTCGACGCCGGCCTCTATGCCCGCTACCTGCGCGGCTACGCCGAAGGCCGCGGAGTCGTCCGCCAGGAAGGCAAGATCGTCGACGTCAATCTGCGCGGTGAAGACGGCTTCATCGAATCGGTGACGCTCCAGGACGGGCGCAAGATCGAGGCCGACTTCTTCATCGACTGCTCGGGCTTTCGCGGCCTCCTGATCGAGCAGGCGCTCAAATCCGGCTATGAGGACTGGTCGCATTATCTGCCGTGCGACCGCGCCATCGCGGTGCCGTGCGAGAGCGTCCCCGACATCACCCCCTACACCCGCTCCACCGCCCACAGCGCCGGCTGGCAGTGGCGGATCCCGCTGCAGCACCGGATCGGCAACGGCCACGTTTTCTCGAGCGCCTATATGAGCGACGACGAAGCCGCCGACATCCTGCTCGCCAACCTCGACGGCAAGCCGCTCGCCGACCCGCGCGTCGTCCCGTTCAAGACCGGGCGGCGAAAGACGACCTGGATCAAGAATTGCGTCGCCCTCGGCCTTTCCGCCGGCTTCCTCGAGCCGCTCGAATCGACCAGCATCTGGCTCGTCCAGAGCGGCCTCGCCCGGCTGATGACGATGTTCCCGGACCGAAGCTTTCAGCAGGCGGACATCGACCGGTTCAACCGCATCGTGACGTTCGAATACGAGATCGTCCGCGAGTTCCTGGTACTCCACTACAAGGCCACCGAGCGCGACGATTCGCCCTTCTGGAACTATTGCCGGAACATGGAGATTCCGGAGCGGCTGGCCGAGAAGATCCGCGTGTTCGAGGCCTATGGCCGAACCTTCCGCGAGAATGACGAGCTGTTCAGCGACACCAGCTGGTTCGCGGTGATGGTCGGCCAGCTGATGAAGGCGCGCACCTACGATCCGGTCGCCGACATCCTGCCAATCGACGAGACCCGCAAGCGGCTTCGGCACATCGCCGAGGCGGTGCACAATTCGGCCGAATATATGCCGACCCACAAGGACTTCATCCGCGAGCATTGCGCGGCCGAGGAGCTCGCCGCGTGAGGCTTGCCGCCTTCGCTGCGGCGCTCCTGCTCGCGGGGTGCGTCACGGCGCCGGCCCCGCCCGAAACGCCTGGCGCCACCTTCGACTGGTTCCGCTATTCCGGCGACGATCCGCTGCCGCCGGGCCAGTCCGTCGGCGCGGGCGATTACCGCAACCCGATCCTCACCGGCTTCTACCCGGACCCGAGCCTCACCCGCGTCGGCGACGATTATTACCTCGTCACCTCCACCTTCGCCTATTTCCCCGGAATCCCGGTCTTCCACAGCCGCGACCTCGTCAGCTGGAGGCAGATCGGCAACGCCATCGACCGGCCGGACCAGCTCGACTTCGGCCGCCTCGGCCTGTCGCGCGGCGTGTTCGCACCCGACATCAGCTGGAACGCCGGCACCTTCTACATCCTCAACACCTGCGTCGACTGCGGCGGCAACTTCCTGATCACCGCCACCGATCCCGCCGGGCCATGGTCGGACCCGGTGTGGCTGCCGGACCTCGAGGGCGGCATCGATCCCTCGCTCTTCTTCGACGAGGACGGCCGCGCCTGGATCGTCAATAACGGCCCGCCGCAAGGCACGCCGCTCTACGAAGGCCACCGCGCCATCTGGATCCAGGAGTTCGATCCGCGGGCGAAGCGGACGATCGGGGCGCGAACGATGCTGGTCAACGGCGGCGTCGACCTCTCCACCCGCCCGATCTGGATCGAGGGCCCGCACATCCTGCGCCGCGAGGGCCATTATTACCTGATCTGCGCCGAGGGCGGGACCGCCGAGGGCCATTCGCAGGTGGTCCTTCGAAGCGAGCACGTCACCGGCCCCTACCTGCCCTATGCCGGCAATCCGATCCTGACCCAGCGCGACCTGCCGCGCGACCGGGCGATGCCGATCACCTCGGCCGGCCATGCCGATTTGGTCGAGACCCGCACCGGCGAATGGTGGGCGACTTTCCTCGCCGTGCGGCCCTATGCCGACGATTATTACAATACCGGGCGCGAGACGTTCCTCATGCCGGTGCGGTGGGTCGGCGGATGGCCGCGGATCACCGAGCCGGGGCAGGCCATTCCCTACGCGCACCGCCGGCCGAACCTGCCGGCGGATCGGGCCGGGGCACAGCCGCCGGCTGAGCTGGAGGAGTTCGACGGGACTTCGCTCCCGCCCTCATGGCTGATGCTGCGCAACCCCCGCGAGCGCTGGTATGCGCTGCGCAACGGCGCGCTGCAGATCGAGGCGCGGCCCGTGCGCCTCGGCGCCAACGCCAACCCCTCCTTCCTCGCCCGCCGCCAGCAGCACATGCACGCGCAGGCCGAGACGCTCGTGCGCTTCCGCCCGCAGCGCGACGGCGACCGCGCCGGGCTGGCCGCGTTCCAGAACGACGATTTCTGGTATTTCATCGGCCTGGCCAGCGAGGGCGGCCGGCCGGTCGTCACCCTCGCCCGCCGCGCAGGGCCGAACGAGCCGGCCGACGGCCTGCAGGTGGCTTCGGCGCCGCTCGCCCTCGAGGACGGGCGGCCGCTCTACCTGCGGATCGTGGCGGACGCCGGAACCTACCGCTTTTACTATGCGGAGCGGCCGGGCGCCTGGCGCCAGCTCGGGCCGGGCCAGGACGGCACCATCCTCAGCACCAAGACCGCCGGGGGCTTCGTCGGCGCCGTTTTCGGCCTCCACGCTTTTTCGAACGCCGGTTAAGGCAGCTAGCGCCGGGAAAGGGCCTGCGCGAGATAGGCTTTCATGCCCGCAACGCCTGCAGCATCGAGACCGGCCAGCGCACCGCGATGCTCCGGGGCGAGGTGCGCAAGCGGGTCGCCGTCGGTCCTGAACACATAATGGTCGAAGATGCCGCGCCAGACGGCGCGATGCTCCGGCGGCAGGTCGCGAAGCACGAGCAGGGCGTGCATCAGCACATCGAAGGGCGAGCCAGCCTGCGGCCGCGCGTCGTTCCACCAATAATTGGCGAGGACGTTTACCGGATCGAGCGAGGTCACGCCGTGCCACCACATATAGGGGATGTAGATCGCGTCGCCCGGGCCGAGCTCCGCCACCTCCGCGGCGGCGAGCGCGTGGCGGTACCTGGGATAGCGGTCCAGGTCGGGCGCATCGGGATCGACCATGCTGACCGGTGCGCCTGCGGGGGAAAAATCGAACGGGCCGACATAGAGGTTCGCAAGCTGATCGGGCGGGAAGATCACGAACCGGCGCCGCCCCGCGACGACGCAGGCGATATTGTCGAAAAGGTCGAAATGGGGGGCGACCTTGACGGCATTGCCGATCCACAGCCGCGGCTCCACCTTGGGGTCCAGCAGCGGCATCGGGTTGTGGCGGTCGAAACCGGGCAGGGCCTCGCTGACCTTGAGGCTCTGCACCGAGAGCGCCGGCGGCGCATCGTCCCCGGCACGGGCCAGCAGCGCGTCGAGAAACCGTCCCAGCGGCTGGCTGGAACGGGTGAAATTCAGGCCCCGCATGTCGTCGGCGTAAAAGAGGTATCCGTTGATCGACGGCGGACCGGATAGCGCATCGACCGGGCGGCTGTTATCGAAGCGCCTGAGATAGTCAGCGAGCGCGGCCGGGGAACTTTGGCCCTCCCGCACCGCCGCCCAGTCGCTCACCAGGCCCTTTAGCACCGCGGGCCGGTGGCGCGGCAGGATTTCCGAGCGGAAGGTCTCGAGGCTGACGTCCTGCCACTGGGCGACCATGTTCACTGCCATCGACCTTCTGCCCTCCGCCGCGAAGCTGCTTGGCACATGGGATCGCCTGGTCAAGGCAGTGGCGGCGAACGCCGGGTCAGTCCGGCTCGGCGAGGTAGGCGGCGACCCAGACCAGAGGCGCGTTCCAGTTCACCGCGACTTCGTTGAGGCTGAAGGCGCGGATGTCGTCGACCCAGCAGGTCTGCGGCGCGCAGGTCCCGCGCATCACCCGCGCCACGTCGTCCGACATGGCGGTGTTGTTGGGGCCGCCAGACAAGGCGCCCGGCGGCGGCGGCGGATAGGCCGGGTCCATGCTGTGCGCCCAGAAGCGGTGGTGCGGATTGCGCATCGGCCGGGCGCCGTAGCCGCTGACGAACGAGCGATCGAGCGGGTTGCGGCCGAGAATATAGTCCATCGCATCGACCATCCCAGCGCGGAAGCGCGCCTCACCGGTGAAATCGTGGGCGAGGCCGAGGATCATGGCGCGGTTCAGGATGTCCGAGTTCGAGCCCCAGGTGTAGGCCGGCGGCGCGAAGGGGATGTGGTAGCCGACGCGCGCGGAGTCGGCGACGAAGCCCTCGGCGGCCGCGACCAGCCGGCGGCGAAGCGCCTGGCGGTCTCGTTCGGGCAGCCGGTTGGGGACCATGGCCAACGTCATCGTGCCCAGCGTGCCGGTGCGCGGCCAGCCGTGGACCGTCACCGGCGCCGCGAACCACGGCGAGGCCCGGAGCGCCTGGGCATATTCGTCCCGGCCGGTGGTGGCGAACAGCTCGGCCGCCGCCCAGTAGAATTCGTCGCCGAAGTCGACGTCGCCATAGCCGCCGCTGCCGGTGAAGTTGCCGATCGGAAAGGCCTGCGGGTTCCTTCGCGCGGCGGCCCAGGCGCGCTCGGCGGCGGCGAGGCAGCGGGCGCTGAAGGCGGCGTCGATCTCGCGCCAGATGCGGGCGCACTGCGCGGCGGTGGCGGCGAGGTTGAGCGTGGCGCCGGTGCTCGGCGGGAACAGGAAGCGCGTCTCCGGGTCGCGGTCGGGGCGCATCGGCAGCCGCGTCCAACGCTCGTCGGCGATCTTGTGATGCG
>DASZEO010000406.1:0-7803 GCA_035940755.1 Allosphingosinicella sp.
CTCGTCGTGACGGCTACCTGGGCAGCCATGTGGAACACCGCCTTGGCTTCGCGCGCGGCGCGCGCCAGCTCGTCCTCGTCGCGCACGTCGGCCACGACGCTGGCGATGCGGCTGCCGTGCCGCTGCTCGAGCCACGCCAGGTTGCGCTCGACGCCGGGGCGCGCCAGCGAATCGTAAACCAGGACGTCGTGGCCCGCTTCGGCCAGCGCGTCGGCGATGTTCGAGCCGATGAAGCCGGCGCCGCCAGTGATGAGCACGGGGCGGGCGTCGTTCGCGAGCGTCATGCCACCAGCCCTCGCGCTTCGAGCTCGGCCCGCGCCTGGTCGACCCGGTCGTCGGCGGTCTGCGCCGCCACCCATTGCGCGAGCTCGGCAAGCCCTTCCTGGAAATCCTTGCGCGCGGCGAAGCCGAGGGTGGCCGACGCTTTGCCGCCGTCGCAAAAGCAATGGCGGATGTCGCCGATGCGCGATTTACCGACGATTTCCGGTTCGATGTCGTTGCGGCCCATCGCCTGCGCGAGCTCGCGCGCCACGTCCGAGACCGAACGGTCGTGGCCGGAGCCGATGTTAAACACTTCGCCGTTCGCCTCCGGGAGCTCGAGCGCGTCGGCGAAAGCGCGGGCGACGTCGCGGACATAGACGAAGTCCCGGCGCTGCTCGCCATCCTCGAAGATCATGGGCCGCTGGCCGTTGAGCAGTCGCGAGGCGAAGATGGCCAGCACGCCCGTATAGGGGTTGGAGAGCGCCTGGCCCGGGCCGTAGACGTTGAACAGCCTCAGGCACACGCCTTCCATGCCGTAGGCCCGGGTCATGATCAGCGTCTGGCGTTCCTGCACATATTTGCCCAGGGCGTAGATCGAAGCGAGGCTCGGCCGCTTCCATTCCGGCGTCGGCACCGGCCGCAGCGGCCGGCCCTGCCGGTCGACCGGATCCCAGCCCTGGTCGGCGGCGGTGCGCGCCTGACGCTCCGCATCCTCCGCCGTGTGCCCGTCGGCGTCGAGGTACAGGCCCTCGCCGTAGATGCTCATCGAGGAGGCGGTGACGACCCGCCGAACCGGCCGTTCAATCAGCTTCTCGAACAGAACGGCGGTGCCGACCTCGTTGACCGAGGTGTAGCGCTCGACCGCGTACATTGACTGGCCGACGCCGACCTCGGCGGCCAGGTGGACGACCGCGTCCACCCCCTCCAGAGCCCTGGCAACCACATCGCCATTGCGGACGTCGCCGCGGACGAGCTCTGCGTCGGCAGACAGCCCGTCGGGGCGCTCCCGGTCGCCGTGGACCTGCTCGATGAGGCTGTCGAGGATGCGGACGGCATGTCCGCGGCTCAGCAGTTCGTCGCTGACGGCGCGGCCGATGAACCCCGCGCCGCCGGTTACCAAAATCGTTTCGGACAAGTTATTACCCTGTGTTATTAATCTGTGTTAGATATTTGAAATGACGTGCTTTTTCAGGCGGCAGCGCAGCTTCTTCATCTACCCCGCCAAACGGCGCGTTTCTGCCTTGGTTCCGTACGCGGATCATTCAGCGCGCACCCAAAGCCAAGGAACTGCCTTTCCCTCCCGCGCATTGGGCCCGTCACGCATGATCGTTTCATATGGGTTCCGATCCTTGCATGACGGCGACGATTTTGCTGATCCGGCATGCCGCGCACCTGGAGCTCGGTCGTATCCTCAGCGGGCGAAGGCCTGACGTGGCGCTCAGCCCGAAAGGCCTGGAGCAGGCGGAGATCCTCGGCGACCTGCTGGGGACGCAGCCGATCGCCGCCGTCCATTCGTCGCCGCGCCAGCGCGCCTGGTACACCGCGCGGGACATTGCCGACCCTCACGGCCTCGCCGTGAGTATCGCCGAAGGTCTCGACGAGGTGGATTTCGGGAGCTGGGCCGGAATGGCTTTCGACGCGCTCCAGGCCGAGCCGGGCTGGCAGGCCTGGAACGAGTCGCGCTCCACCGCCCGCTGCCCCGGCGGCGAGACGATGGCCGAAGCCGCGGCGCGAGCCGTTGCGGCGGTCGAGGACATCGCTGCCGAAGCCGAGGGGAAGACGGTGGCGGCGGTGACTCACTGCGACATCATCCGCGGCATCCTGGCGCATTACCTCGGCCTGCCGCTCGACCACCTGCTCAGATTCGACGTGGACCCCGCCTCGCTCTCGCGTATTGAGGTCGGCGCTTGGGGCGGCCGCGTCGGCAGCATCAACGAAAGGCTCTATCAATGAACCTCGTCGACGCAGCGATCAGGCCCGCCGGCCACAGCCCGCTACGCGAGCGGATCGAGGCGCTGGGCCCCTGGTTCCACAATATGGAGATCGGCGGCGTCTGGACGGCGCCCGACCATTTCCTCGGCGATTATCCCGGCGCCAAGTTCCGCCGCTTCGCGCCCGATTTGCCGAAGGACCTCTCCGGCAAGAGCGTCCTCGACATCGGCTGCAATGCCGGCTTCTATTCGATCGAGATGAAGCGTCGCGGCGCCGAACGGGTGGTCGGCGTCGACTCCGACGAGCGCTACCTGGCCCAGGCTCGGTTCGCGACGGACTCGCTCGGGTTCGAGGGCATCGAGTTCCGCAAGCTCGACGTCTATGACGTCGGCGCCCTGGGCGAGCGCTTCGACGTCGTCATCTTCATGGGCGTCCTGTATCACCTTCGCCATCCGCTGTTGGCGCTCGACCTCATCCATGAGCATGTCGCCGGCGACCTCCTCATCTTCCAGTCGATGCAGCGCGGCTCGAGAGAAGTGTTCGAAGTCGCCGAGGATTACGAATTCAACGAGACGGAGCATTTCTTCGAGAGCGGCTTTCCCAAGCTACACTTCGTCGAGCATCTCTATGCGGGCGACTGGACCAACTGGTGGGTGCCCAACCGGGCCTGCGCCGAAGCGATGCTGCGCGCCTCGGGTTTTCGGATCGAGACAAGGGCGGAGGATGAGGTCTATATCTGCCGCCGCGCGGAGCGGCCGTTCGCCCAATGGGGCGAAGGGGCAGGGGCGGTATACCCGGCGCGGCGGAGGAGCGCATGATCGAAGCGGCGATGATCTGGAACGAGCCGAACAACAAGTCCCACTGGGACCCCGAGCTTGACCCCGACTGGTCGATCTTCGGCCGGACCGTCGTGGAAGCCGGCAAGGCCATCGCTGCCGTCAACCCGGACGTGAAGCGGGTACTCGGCGGAATATCGCCGATCGACCCGCATTTCATTCGCCGGCTCAAGGATTACGGGGCGCTTGACGCGGTCGACGTGGTGGCCGTGCACGGCTTCCCGCTCGACTGGAACCTGTGGCCGATCAATGAGTGGCCCGACCGCATCGCCGAGGTCGAAGCCGTCGCGCAGGACCACGAGATCTGGGTCACCGAAGTCGGAGTCGGCAGCTTCGGGGCCGAGGAAGTGCAGGTGTTCGGCGTCGACAGGACCGCCGAGCTGTTGCTCGACCGGGTGCCGCGCGTTTTCTGGTATTCGCTGTTCGACCTGCCCCGCGCCTGGGAAGCGACCACGCGGCACAAGGAAGCCGAAGGCTCCAGCTACTACCGCCATTTCTACATGGGCCTCATCCGTGAGGACGGCACGCCCAAGCCTGCGCTCGAGCACTTCGCCCGTCATGCGCCGCAAATGGGCATCATGCAGTGGTTCCATTTCCACGACCATCGGCTCGACGACGCCGTTTCCTGGCTGAAGCGCCTCGGCGTCACGCGGCTTCGCACCGGCCTTTCCTGGTGGGACAGCTATCGCCCCGGCTGGGAGGATTGGTTCGACCGGCAGATGGAGGCGCTTGCCGACTTTGACGTCACCGTCACTTTCTGCTTCACGCCGGACCACGAAGGGATTGCGCCCCATCATACCAGCCCGCCGCGCGACCCGATGGTATTCGCCGATTTCTGCGCACGTATGATAGAACGCTACGCACCTGCCGAACGGAAGAAGAAAGTCGCATGAGCCTTCACGACCCTGCCACGCCCGGCATCAACGTCGCCATCGTCGGCGTCGGCAATTGCGCCAGCTCGCTGGTGCAGGGGATCGCCCATTACCAGAATGGCGGCGCGAACGCCCAAATCGGCCTCCTCCACTGGGATTTGGCCGGCTATCGCCCGCGGGACCTCAAGGTCGTCGCCGCATGGGACATCGACCGGCGTAAAGTAGGCACCGACGTCGCCACCGCGATCTTCGCCAAGCCCAACTGCACGGTCGCCTTCTGCGACCATGTCGAAGAGAGCGGCGCGGTGGTGCGGATGGGCCGGGTCCTCGACGGTTATTCCGAGCACATGGCGGACATGCAGGCCGAGCGCACCTTCCTGGTCAGCGAGGCCCCGGAGCCGGACAAGGATGAGGTCGTGCGCGTGCTTCGCGAGACCGAAACCGACGTTCTGGTGAACTACCTCCCCGTCGGCTCGCAGCAGGCGACCGAATTCTACGCCGAATGCGCGCTCGAAGCGGGCGTTGCCTTCGTCAACAACATCCCCGTTTTCATCGCCAGCGACGAGACCTGGGCGCGCCGGTTCGAGGCGGCGGGCGTTCCGCTGATCGGCGACGACATCAAGGCGCAGCTCGGCGCCACCATCGTCCACCGCGTGCTCACCGACCTCTTCCGCAAGCGCGGGGTGAAGCTCGATCGGACCTATCAGATCAACACCGGTGGCAACACTGATTTCCTCAACATGCTCAATCGTTCGCGCCTCGAATCTAAGAAGATTTCGAAGACGGAGGCGGTTCAGTCGGTGGCCGAGCAGCGGCTGGACGACGACAATATCCATATTGGGCCGAGCGACTACGTCCCCTGGCAGAACGACAACAAGGTCTGCTTCCTCAGGATGGAGGGCCAGCTGTTCGGCGGCGTGCCGATGAACCTCGAGCTCCGCCTTTCGGTCGAGGACAGCCCCAATTCCGCAGGGGTGGCGATCGATCTGATCCGCTGCGCGAAGGTGGCCAAGGACCGCGGCATCGGCGGGCCGATCCATCCGGCAGCCGCCTATTTCTGCAAGCACCCGCCGCGCCAGATCCCGGACGACCAGGCGTATGACGAGCTGGAGTCGTTCATCCGGGGCGGATGAGGGCCGGCTGCAAGCCCGGCTGGCGCACCCGACAGGATTCGAACCTGTGACCTCTGCCTTCGGAGGGCAGCGCTCTATCCAGCTGAGCTACGGGTGCATCGGGCGAGCGACATGGGCGCTTAGCAAAGGGCTGCCAAAGGGACCAGACCTATAATCGGGCGCGGCCGCGCGGCGCCCGCGTGGCCTTTGCCTGGCGCCTTGACGCCGCCGGCGCCTGTTCTTCGCTCCCCGGCGCGGGAGTCTTGGGCTTGAAGCGGCAAAGGTCGCGCACGACGCAGCGCCAGCATTCGGGCTTTCTCGCCTTGCAGACGTAGCGGCCGTGCAGGATCAGCCAGTGGTGGGCGTGCCGCCGGTAGGGCGCCGGCGTCAGCCGGTCGAGCTTGGCCTCCACTTCGAGCGGCGTCTTGCCGGGAGCGAGGCCGGTGCGGTTGGCGACGCGGAAGACGTGGGTGTCGACCGCGAACGTCTCCGCGCCGAACGCGCAGTTCATCACCACGTTGGCGGTCTTGCGGCCGACACCGGGCAGCGCCTCAAGCGCGTCGCGGTCGGCCGGCACCTTGCCGCCATGCCGCTCCACCAGGGCTTGCGAAAGCGCGACGACGTTCTTCGCCTTGGTGTTGAACAGGCCGATCGTCTTGATCCGATCCTTCAGCCGGGCCTCGCCGAGCGCGAGCATCTGCTCGGGCGTGCGCACTTGCTGGAAGAGGTCGCCCGTGGCGAGATTGACGCTGGCGTCGGTGGCCTGCGCGGACAGCACCACCGCCACGAGCAACGTATAGTCGTTGACATATTCGAGCTCGGTCTGCGGTTCCGGGATCCGGTCCGCGAGCCTGCGGTAGAATTCCACGACGTCGGCCTTATTCACCGCCGCTCGTCCAGCGCCGCGCCGATCCGCTCGAGCCCCGCCTCGAGGTCCTCGCTGGGGCCGCCAAGACCGACTCGGAAACGGTCCGGCCGTTCGAACCAGCGGCCGGGGACGATCGAGGTGTCGTATTTCTCGACGAGGCGCGCGTGGAGCCAGTCCACATCACCGCCGAGCAGCCGCGGGAAGGCGGTGATGCCCTGCGGCGCCGGCTGCCAGTCGATCTCCGGCCGACCCGCGAAGAATCGGTCGGCGAGCGCTCGGTTGCGCTCCAGCAAAGCGGCGGTCCCCGCGGCTATCTCGCCCAGATGCGACAGCGCGATGCAGCAGAGACGCTCGTCGGCGTGCGGCTGCGAGACGCCCATCAGCTCGTTGAGCCGCCACATCCGCTCGGCCAGTTCCGGCTCGGCGAGGATCCAGCCGCAGCGCAGGCCGCTTAGGCCATAAACCTTGGTGAGGCTGCTCGTGCACACGAAGCGGGGGCCGAGATGCGCCGCGGAGCGCACCCCCGGCGCTGCGTCGAGATACACTTCGTCGACCAGCACCCGCGGCGCCAGCTCGCCGATCCGCCGCAAGACGTCCTCGCTTGCGAGGTCGCTGGAGGGATTGTGAAGGTTCGTGAGGACGATCAGTCTCGTGCGGCCGGTGACGGCCCGTTCCACCGCGTCGGCATCGAGTCTGAAGCCGAGCTCCTCGCGTCGGCGAAACCGAATGACGGAGGCCCCGAGGAACCGGACGGTGGCGAGGAGCGGCTCGTAGGTGGGTTCCTCGACGAGCACTTCGTCGCCGGGTTCGATCAGCGCCGCCAGAGCGAGGAAATTGGCCATTGACGTGCCGTTGGCCATGACGACGCGCTCGGCAGCGACGCCTTCCTTGGCGGCGATGGCCTCGCGCAGCGGCGGGTAGCGGTGGTAGCTGGCGCCGTCGAGCTCCAGGTCCTCGATCCGGATCGCCAGCCGGTCGAGCCGGTAATGCGCGACCTCGCTGGCGGCGAGATTGTAGCGCACCTTCGGCTGGGTCTTGGCCCAGTGCATATATTCGGAACGCACGACCCGCGCTGTCACGGCGCAGTCCTGGCCCGCCGCCGCAGCCAGTAGAGGCATGCCGGAACCCCCGCGAGCAGGATGGCGAAGCCGAGCATGCTGTTGAGCGGGTGGTTGTAGACGGTCGCGGCGACGATCAGCCAGCAGGCGCCGACGAAGAAGAGGGTGGTGAAGGGGTGGCCCGGCACGCGGAACCCGTCGCTGCCCGGGTGCCGCCGCCGGAACAGGAGCAGGGCCGCGCCGGTGAGCCCGAACCAGATGAAGTCGACGGAGACGACGTAGCTCAAAATCTGCCCGTAGGTGCCGGACAGGGCGATCAGCATCGCGGCGGTGCCTTGCAGCAGGATGGCGAAAACCGGCACCTGGGTGCGCGGGCTCACGCTGGCGACCTTGCGGAAGAACAGACCGTCCTCGGCCATCGCGAAATAGACTCGTGGCGTCGTCAGCATGCCCTGGCTCAGGAAGCCCAATGCCGAAATGGCGATGCCGAGCGCGATCAGCTGGGCACCGCGCTCGCCGAGCGCCAGGCGCATCACCGCCGAGGCGGGCGTGGCGCTGCCGGCAAGGCCCTGGGGCCCGAGCACATGGACGCACACGAAGGCGACGGCGCTGTAGAGCAGGATCACTCCGGCGACGCCGAGCAGGAGTCCCCGGGCCAGGTCGCGGCGCGGGTCGCGCATCTCGCCGGCGACGAAGCTCGACGTCTGCCACCCGCCATAAGCGAACATCACGGGCGTCAGCGCGGCCAGCAGGCCGAGCGGCACCTTTTCAGCCGGGGCCGCCGCCGGAGCGGATGAGGCCGGCGCGAGAAGCAGCCCCGCCAGGACGAGCCCGGCAATCGCGGCTATCTTGAGCAGCATGAGC
>DASZEO010000407.1:0-4583 GCA_035940755.1 Allosphingosinicella sp.
AACGACCGCAGCTTCGCGCGCAAGGTACGCGAAGGCATTCTCGCGCTGGCGCTGGAATGGCGCTTTTCCAAGGACCAGATCCTCGAGCTTTACCTCAACCGCGTCTATTTCGGCGGCGGCGCCTACGGCATCGACGCCGCATCACGCCGCTTCTTCGGCCACAGCGCCACGGAGCTGACCACCGGGGAGGCGGCGATCATCGCCGGGCTGGTCAAGGCGCCGTCCAACTATTCGCCGACCGCGGATCGGCAGGCCGCGCGCGGCCGCGCCGCCGTGGTGCTGGACCTGATGGTCGCGAACGAGACGATCACCCGCGCCCAGGCCCGCGCCGCCGACCCTAACGGCGTCACCTTCGCGCAGAATGCCGAGCCGCAGAACGTCACCCGCTATTTCACCGACTGGGTGCTTCCGCAGCTCGACATGCTGATCGACGAGACCGTCCAGCCGATCGACGTCTGGACCACCATCGACGTGGGGATGCAGCGCACGGCCCAGGGCGCCATCAACGCCAACGTGCCTAGTGGAGCCCAGGGCGCGCTCGTGACGCTGGACCGCGACGGCGCCGTGCGGGCCATGGTCGGCGGGCGCGATTATGTGCGATCGAGCTACAACCGCGCGACCCAGGCGACCCGCCAGCCCGGATCCGCCTTCAAGCTGTTCGTCTATCTGACCGCGCTGGAATCCGGCTACAATCCGGACACGACCGTCCAGGACGCGCCGATCCGGATCGGCAACTGGAGCCCGCGCAACGACAATGGCCGCTATGTCGGCGCGGTGCCGCTGCGCGCCGCCTTCGCTTATTCGATCAACACCGTCGCCGTCAGGCTGGCGCAGGACGTCGGCACGCGCGCCGTCGCCGACATGGCCCAGCGGTTCGGGATCACCACGCGCGTCAGCACCAACCCCTCCATGGCGCTGGGCTCCTCCGAGGTCCGGCTGATCGACATGACCCGCGCTTATGCGGCCGTGGCGCGGGGCGGCGTCGCGGTAACGCCCTACGGCATCCGGCGCGTGACGACGGCCGACGGCACGCTCCTCTACCAGCACGAGGATGACGAGACTCGGGTCCTGGTCCAGCCATGGGTGGCGGCGCAGATGACATCGCTGCTCCAGGGCGTGGTCGACCACGGCACGGGCACGGCCGCGCAGCTCGGCCGGCCGACGGCGGGCAAGACCGGCACGACCAGCTCGAACAAGGACGGCTGGTTCCTCGGCTTCTCGAGCGGCCTCACGACCGGCGTCTGGATGGGGCGCGACGATTCCCGGCCGCTCGCCGGCCTCTATGGCGGCCGCGCCCCGGCGCGTGCGTTCCACGACCTGATGGTACGTGCCGTCGCCAACCGGCCGGCCGAGGCGCTGGTCACGCAAGCGGCAGCGCCGGACTGGCAGATCGAGCAGAATGAGGAATTCTGGTTCACGCCGCCGGCCGACGATCCCCAGGTCGACACCGACGGCTATCCCCCCGATCCGGACCAGGGGTACCGGCCGGAGCCGCGGGCCGAGCCGCCCCAGGTCGAGGAGCAGGAGGAGGAACGCGAGGAAATCGCGCCTCCGGTCGACAAGCCGCCGCCCGAGCGGCTCGACCGCGCCTGGCTCGACCGGACGCTGAGCCGGCCGCGCCCGGCGGCGCGCGAGCGCCCGCCGCCCCGCGACCGCGAGCCGCAGGGCGCCGGCGACCGCCTCTAGCCGCACCGGCCTTTGACCCCGCCGCCGGGGCGTGGCACACAACGCCTTGTGCCGAAGAGTCTTTTTCGCGGCGAGGTATGTTTGAAGTGAGCTATGCGCTGACCGCCGGCAGCTCGCTCGACCCGGCCGGCTCGGGCGCGATCGTTACCGCCGTGTCGTGGCTCCAGGGCACGTTGCTCGGCACCGTGGCGACCACCGTTGCCGTCATCGCCATCGCTTCGGTCGGCCTGATGATGCTGAGCGGCCGGATCGAGCTGCGCCGCGGCCTCACCGTCGTCTGTGGCGCGTTCATCCTGTTCGGCGCCGCTTCGATCGCCGCCGGCATCCGCTCGCTCGCGCCGGGCGACTATGGCGGCGACGCCTACCCGGTCGTTCGGTACGAAGCGCCGCCGGTCGCCGCCGCCCCTGCGCCCACGCCGCCGCCCGCCGCTTACGATCCCTATGCCGGCGCCTCCGTCCCCAGCGGCTGAGGCGCGCCGGACCGCTAGATCGGCAGACCGCGGAGCAGCAACGGCAGCTCGCCGCTCTCCCCGCGCGCTTCGGCCATCAGCCGGTCCTTGACCGGCCCCAGCCGCTGCACCGCGCCCATGCCGAACCGCCGTATCGCCGAGGCGGCGCGGCCCGGAACGGCATAAAGGCGGGTCAGGCTGTCAGTAGCCAAAGCGACCATCAAAGTGTCGAGGCTGCGCCAACGCTGGTAGCGGCCGAGCAGCTGCGCATCCCCCAGGTCCATGCCGAGCCGGGCCCCTTCCACCAGCACCTCCGCCAGGGCGGCGGCGTCGCGGAAGCCGAGATTGAGCCCCTGGCCGGCGATTGGATGGATGCCGTGCGCGGCGTCTCCGACCAGCGCCAGCCGAAGCGCGGTGAGGGTCGATGCGTGGTGGAAGCCGAGCTTGTAGCTCCAGCGCGGGCCGGCGAGACTCACCTCACCGAGGAAGCCGCCCATCCTCTTGGCGATCTCGTGCGCCAGCGCGCGGTCGGGGAGGCCGAGCGTCGCGGCGGCGTCGCGGTCGGGGATCGACCAGACGATGGCGGAGCGCGGGCGACCGTCCTCGCCGGGCAGCATCGGCAGGATGGCGAACGGCCCGTCCGGATAGAAGATCTCATAGGCGACATTCTCGTGCCAGCGCTCGTGCACGACGGTGGCGACCAGGGCGATATGCTCGTAGCGCCACTGAGCGAGCGGGATTCCGGCGGCCTCGCGGATCGGCGAGTTGCGGCCGTCGGCGCCGACCAGCAACGGCGCGACGGCCAGCCGTCCGTCCTCCAGCGCCACCCTGACTCCGTTGGCGTCGCGGACGATCTCGCCAGCCCGCGCGGGCATCAGCAGGTTCACCTTTTCGGCTTCGATCGCACAGTCGCGAAGGGTGGCGCGCAGCAGCCGGTTCTCGAACATCATGCCCAGCGGGTCGTCGTCGGGCTGGGGATCGAACGAGATGCCGCCTTCCCCTAGCCCCTCGCTGACCCGGATCGCCTCGATCGGGCAGCCCAGCGCCTCGATCCGCTCGCCGACGCCGATCGCCTGCAGCATGCGCCAGGACGAGCTCGACACGGCGGTGGCACGGCCGTCATATTGCGGCGTCAGCTGCGTTTGAGGGTCGGCCGGATCGATGACGATGGAGGCGAGGCCGTGACGGTCGAGCGCGATCGCCAGCGTCAGCCCGACCAGGCCGCCGCCTAGGATGATGACGTCAGCGCGCTCCATTTCCCGGCCTTAGCGTTGCCACCATGCAACGCCAAGCGCTTGACCGCGGAGTCCGCACAGGCGCATGAAGGGCGGCGGGAACATTTGGGGCACGCAGATGGCGGCAACGGCAGCGCGGAAGAGCGGCCCGGGCCGGCTCGCTCGCTGGCGCGAGGGGGCCAGGCAGGCGACGAAGCGTTCGAGCGCCGTCCTGGCGGGCGTCGCGCTGAGCCTCGGCGCCGTTTTCGCCCTGGTCGCCCTCGCCAGCTACCGGCCGAGCGACCCATCGCTCAACACGGCGGCGGGTGGGCCCGCCGGCAACTGGATGGGCGCGCCGGGGGCTTGGCTTTCCGACCTTCTGCTGACCTTGACGGGGCCGCCGGTCGGGCTGCTGCTGCCGCTGGTGCTGGTGATCGGGCTTCGGCTGGCGCGCGGGGCGCCCGCCGGCCGATGGCTGCGCTCGCTTATCCTGACTTTCCTCGGCATCGCGCTGATCGGCGCGGCGGCGGGGCTGCTCGTCGGCGGAGCCGTCAACGGCCTGCCCGCCGGGTGGGGCGGAGCCGTGGGGCTCGCGCTGGCCAACCTCATCGACCTTGGGCTCGGCGCACTCGGCGACGGCGGGATCGTCCAGCCCTTCCGGGTCGCGCTCATCGCCCTGTCGGCCGCCGCGGGCCTCGCCTGCTGCCTCGCCGGCCTGGGGCTGACCGTGGAGGAGCGGCGCTGGCTCGTGACCCGCAGGCTACGGAGCGCGCCCGCCGAAGGTGAGCCAACGCCCGCGCCCGAAGCGCGGCCCGCCCGGGCCCCCGTCGTCGCGGCGCCGGAGCCGCGCGCACCCGTCATCGCCGACCGAGCCGCGCCGCGCGAGAATGCGCGCCGCCCGCTCCGGGAGCGCCAGCCGTCGCTCGCGCTCGGCGACAGCTACACGCTGCCCAGCGTCGACCTGCTCAATCCGCCGCCGCCGCCGGTCAATGTCGCGCTCGACAAGGCGGCGCTGGAGCGCAACGCTCGGCTGCTGGAATCCGTGCTCGAAGACTTTTCGGTCAAAGGCGAGATCGTCGAGGTCCGGCCCGGCCCGGTCGTCACCATGTACGAGCTGGAGCCGGCAAGCGGCATCAAGGCGAGCCGGGTGATCCAGCTCGCCGACGACATCGCCCGCAACATGTCGGCGCTGTCCGCCCGCGTCGCCACCATCCCCGGCCGAAGCGTGATCGGC
>DASZEO010000408.1:0-11611 GCA_035940755.1 Allosphingosinicella sp.
GCGGAAGGCTGCCGGCCGCGCGTCTTCGTCTATGGCGGCGAAGGATGCGCTGACGTCGAGATATCCCGGCGCATCGGCGCTGCCGAAGGTTTCGAAGTCGAGTGGCTCGACAAGGAGCGGTTCCGCAACCTCGAGCCGGACGCTTTCCCGGAGCAGGTCGAGCGCAATTTCCAGCAATATGACGGCCTGCCGAACTTCGGCGAACTGTTCGAGAATGGCGGCAACGCCGCCGCCCGCGATGCTCGGCACGAAGGCGGAGCGCTGTCGGCATCCGGCGGATGCGGCGAGATCTACCGCAACTTCTTCTACCTGCCGGACCGGCCGCTGACGGCCGCCGCCGTGGCCCGGACCTTCTTCGCCCGCTACGCGCCCGGCGACGCCACCGGCGAGTTCGACGAACGCAGCTTCCTGCGGCGCCTGGAGGACAAGATCCTGGGCGCGCTCGGGATCGAGGGAGCGAGGGAGAAGCTGCCGCGCCGGCAGATCGAGCAGATTTACCCGCGCGTTCGCTGCCGCTCGCTGTTCGGGCGCGAGATCAGCCTGGAGGCGCGCTACGGGCCGTATCTGATGCCGTTCCTCGACCACCAGGTCGTGGCCGAGGCGGTGACGCTGCCGATGCGCCTCAAGAATGCTGGCCGCTTCGAAGCGATGCTGCTGAATGCCATCGACCCCGCGCTCGCGCGCCACCCTTCCGCCTACGGCCATCATTTCGCCGGCCCGCCCGGCCGGCGCCAGCGGCTCAGCGAGTGGACGACGCGCGCTCGGCCCGTCTGGCTGCGCCAGAAGAGCTACGCCATCCGGCGCCGCCTCGGCCCGGTCGGGGACGAGCATGGCGGGCTGCTTACGCCCGAATATATGGGCCGGGTCATCGACCTGGATTATCCGGCGATGCGCCGCTTCTTCCGGACCGACCGGATCACCGACAGTGGCATGATGCGCAGGATCGCGAACCTCGAATATCTCGCCGTCCGGCTCGGCTCCCGCCTCGCGGCTTGAGCGGCGTCAGCGCCGTTCGAGAAGGGCGATATTGCCGCTCAGGCGGTTCTCGCCGACGGCGAGCCGGTCGCCGCTCCAATTGCCCACGAACGCGGTGTGCCAGCGGAATCCCGGAGCGACCGACACGTCGTTATCCTCGATGACCAGGCCGGTGGAGCTGTGCTCATGCTCCTCGGCGCCGACCGCGATCATCGTCATGTAATTGTCCTTGCCGGTGCCGTTGACGAAGACGTTGCCGGCGATCCGCCCGACGGCGCCGTTGGGAAGATCGATCAAATAGTTGGTGTGGCTGCCGCGGCTGTCGTCGAAGCTGCTGCCCAGCACCTCGATGCGCGGGGCGCGGCTCTTCAGATAATGGCCGCCGGTCCCGCGCTCGAAGCGCGAGTTGGTGACCGTGAGGCTGCCATAATGGCCGATATAAAGGGAGTGGGAGCCGTCGCCGTCCGGATCGCGGCCGAGGCCGCTGAAGGTCGAATGGTCGATCGTGATCGAGCTGTCGGGATCGGTCGCTGAAAGGATCCCGCACTGGCCGTCGATGAACAGGACCTGCGACACGCTGAGGTCACCGTGCTCGATGCGGATGCCGGCGCCGTTGCCGTCGTCCACCTCCATATGGGTGAACACCAGCCCCTCCACCCGTGCCGAGGTGCCGCGCAGCACCAAGGTCGCCTTGTCCTCGCACATGCCCCCGTCGAAGATGGCGGTGCCCGGCGTTTGCGCGACGTAGGCGACCTGTCCGGCCTCCTGGACGGCGCAGTCGCGATAGCGGCCCGGAGCGATCCTGATCGTCCCGCGGCCGTCGCCGATGGCCGCGACCGCGTCCGCGAGGCTGCCGTAATGGCGGCCGGTCTCCACGACGGTGAAGGGGGCGCGTCCCTGCGCGAGCAGCGGCGCGGCGGCGGCGGCCGCGGCGATGAGAGCGAAAGCGAGCTTGTGCGTGATGGCCATGAGCGGCGTCCTAAGCGGGCGCGGTTGACGCAGCGTTAAACTAGTCGTGGCAAAGCGGCGGCGTCATGCGCATTCTCCACGTCCTCGACCACGGCCTGCCGCTGCACAGCGGCTACGCCTTCCGCACGCGGGCGATCGTCAAGGCGCAGATCGCGCGCGGCTGGGAGGTTGCCTGCCTCACCGGCCTTCGCCAGGGTGCGACCGCCGCGAGCCAGGAGGTGGTGGACGGCATCTCCTTCTATCGCACGCCGACCTTGCCGCCGCTGCCGTCGCCGCTTCGGGAGTGGCGCGAAGTGAGAGCGCTCCGCCGCCGGCTCGATGAAGTGATCGACCTTTGGCGGCCCGACCAGCTCCACGCCCACTCGCCCGTGCTGACGGCGCTCGCGGCCTTGCCCGTCGCCCGGCGGCGCGGCCTGCCTTTGCTCTACGAGATCCGGGCCTTCTGGGAGGATGCCGCGGTCGGCAACGGCACGGCCCGGGGAGGGTCGCCGCGCTACCATCTGGTGCGGATGCTGGAGACCCATGCCGCCCGCAAAGCTGACGCGGTCGCCGTCATCTGCGAAGGACTTCGCGAGGACCTCGTGCGCCGCGGCATCGACGGCGGCAAGATCCTCGTCTCGCCCAACGGCGTGGACATGGAGCTGTTCGGCAATCCGGTGAGTGCCGACGCCGCCTTCGCCCGCAAGCTCGGCCTCGAAGATTCCGAGACGGTCGGGTTCATCGGCTCCTTCTACGATTATGAAGGCCTCGACGATCTGATCGCCGCCATGCCGCGGCTGATCGAGCGCCGGCCGAAGGCGCGGCTGCTGCTGGTCGGCGGCGGGCCGATGGAGGAGGCGCTGAAGGCGCAGGCGGCGGCCTCGCCGGCGGCGGACCGGATCCGCTTCGTCGGGCGCGTCCCGCACCACGAGGTCGAGCTTTATTACGCTTTGGTCGACGTGCTCGCTTATCCGCGCAAGGCGATGCGCCTCACCGAGCTGGTGACTCCGCTCAAGCCGCTCGAGGCGATGGCGCAAAGGAAGCTTGTCGCCGCCTCGGACGTGGGCGGTCATCGCGAGCTCATCCAGGACGGCGTGACAGGAACCTTGTTCCGCCCCGGCGATCCGGCGGCGATCGCCGACGCGCTCGCCGGCCTGTTCGAGCAGCGGGAGATTTGGGAGGCTCGGCGGGAGACGGCGCGGGCGTTCGTCGAGCGCGAGCGTAACTGGTCGTCAAACATTTCCCGCTATGCCCCCGTCTACCAAAGGCTGACGGGTAAGGCGGCATAATGGCATCTCGGTTCATCGGCGGCGCAATGCCCGGCGGCAGGAACACGCTCGACGTTCCGGTGGCGGCGCTTGCCGGCCTGTCGGTTGCGTTCGCGGTCTTCGCGGCTCCTGAGCAACTGCTTTCCAACCTCGTTGCGGCGACCGGCCTTGCCGCGATCGTGCCCGCCGCCGAGCCCCCGCTCGGAATGAACGCACGGCTCGTCATCGGCGCCGCCGGCGCCGTTCTCGTCTTCGCCATCGCCTTCGCCGCGCTTCGCTGGCTCGACCGCGTAGGCCGGCGCAGCCGCGAGCCGGAGGCGGAGGCGGAGGTCGAAGGCGTCGTTCCGAGGCTTCGCCGCCGCGACTTCCATCCCGACGCCTCGCCGCGCCCGCCGCTCCTGGCGGTCAAGGAGCTGGGCGAGCCCGAAGACGACCCGCTGACCGAGCTGGAACTGCAGCAGGGCCCGGTCCTGGATCTGTACCCCTGGGAAGAGCCGTTCGTCGTGACCCAGCCGGAGCCCGAACCTGAAGCTATCTTCGAGGACGAACCCGAAGCCGAAGCGGAAACCGAAGCCGAAGAGCCGCGTTTCGTCAGGCGGTCGTGGCTGCCGGAAGAGCCGGTGGCGCCTCCGCCCGAATTCGAGCCTGTCGCCGACGAACGCCCAGTCGAGCAGCCGCGCCCGGTTGCCGGGAGCATCGCCGAGCTTCTCGACCGCCTCGAGCGGGGCCTTGCCCGCCGCCGCGTCGAGCCGTCTGCGCCTGCGCCGACGGCCGTCCAAGCGCACGAACCGGTGCCCTTTCCGGTCTCGCCGGCTTCCGACGACCGCCTGCAAAGCGCCATCAACAGCCTTCAGCGCCTCGCTTCCCGCAAGGACTAGGCGGCCTCCACCGTCAGCGCCTCCAGCTCGAGGCGCACCTCACCCAAGTCCTCCCGCCGCTCGTCCGACAGCAACGCGATGTCCGCCACCACGTGGCCGGTGAGGTCGAATTCCCGCTCCGACAGCCCCTCCACCAAAGCATCGGCGGCTGCCGCGGCGCCCTCGCCCTCCAGCCGAAGCCGCACCGAGTGCCGGTGGCCGGAGAAAGTGACGCTGACCCAGCGCCGGCTGACGATCTGCTCGATGTCCAAGCGGCAGTCGAAGGCCGCGAACATCGCGCACAGCAGGCGCCGCAGCTCGTCGGCCGCGTTCACCGCCCGCGCCATGCCCGCTCCCCCTCCTGCTTCTCGATCCACGCCAGGGCCCGCGCCACCGTCCGCGGACTCGGACGGCGCCCGTTCCTGAGATCGAACACGAAGCGCGGATCGCCCATCGCCTCGCGGCCGAAGCGGGTCGGGTGGAGACGGCTTCGGCGCAGATATCGCTCGACAATCAACAGCAGGGGCATGAGCTTCTCCGAATCGGTGTTTCTATTCTGTTCCAATCTCGGAGCGAGAATCCTATTTGTCTAGGATAATTCCTATCCAGCATAGACATTTCGCGAAGCGAGGCTCTGGACAGGGACCGCACAAGGCTTCAGGACAAGCGGCAGCCGAGCCTTTTCAGGGGGATAGGCGCTCGGCTGGCGAGACGACCGAGTTGCGGGGAAGGATGCGCTAGTGCTGGGCTGGGGAGATTATGCGCCATGGTTCAGCGCTCCGGCTTTGTCGGGGTCGCCGACCTACCGCTTCGACACGGTGGCCGGGCGCCACGTGCTGATGCTCTTCTACGGCTCGGCGCGCCACGAGCCCTGCCGGGAGGCGCTCGCGGTCGTCCATCGACACCGAGCCTTGTTCGACGACGAGAAGGCTTGCTTTTTCGGGATCACCGCCGATCCGGCCGACGCCGAGGGCGGGCAGATTGCCCAGCTGCTCCCGGGCATCCGCTATTTTCTCGATTATGAGGGACGGGTGAGCGAGCTTTACGGCGCCCGCTCGGGGAGTGAATACCGCCCGCACTGGCTGGTGCTCGATCCGGGCCTGCGGGTCATCGGCCGGTTCGGCGTCGACCAGGGCGAGGACGCCATCGTTCTGCTCCGCTCGGCGCTCGCGCAGCCCGGCGCCGAATTCGCGCCGGTCCTCACCGTCCCCAACGTGCTGGAGCCGGAGCTGTGCCGGCGCCTCATCGGCCTTTACGAAGAGGACGGCGGCGAGGAATCCGGCTTCATGCGCGACGTCGAGGGGAAGACGGTGCGGATGCTCGATCCCGCCTTCAAGCAGCGCCGCGACTACATCATCGAGGACGCGACCGTGCGCGACGGCATTGTCGCTCGCATGCGCCGGCGGCTCAACCCGGCGCTCGAGCGCGCCTTCCAGTTCCGCGCGACCCGCATCGAGCGCTATCTCGTCGCCTGCTACGAGGCCGGCGCCGGCCATTTCCGTCCGCACCGCGACAATACCACCAAGGGCACCGCCCACCGCCGCTTCGCCGTCACGATCAACCTCAACGCCGACGAATATGAAGGGGGCGACCTGCGCTTCCCCGAATACGGGCCGCGCACTTACCGGGCGCCGACCGGCGGCGCGATCCTCTTCTCCTGCGGGCTGCTGCACGAGGCGACGCCGGTCACTCGCGGGCGGCGCTTTGCCTTCCTTCCGTTTCTCTACGACGAGGAAGCGGCCAAGCTGAGGGAGGCGAACAACCCGCATCTCGGCACCGGCGTCGGCGAATACCGGATGAGCTCCTAAAAGGCCTAGGGCCGGCGCCGATCCGCCACCCAGACGGCCGCCAGCAGCGCCAGGCCCAGCGCGAAACCGGCGAGAAAGCCGATGCTCGGCTCTCCAACCAGCGTGCCGCCGACGGCGCCTACGAGAATTCCACCGGCAAGCAGGGCGCCGCCGGCTCGGGGGAAACTCTCGGGACCTTCGACCATCGCCCCCCATGGCAGCGGCGGCAGCCGGGTTCCAGCGGCAATTGTTCGGTTTACGCAGCGTTGAGCATCGCCGTCGGCGATTTGGCAAGCGCCCCGGTGCTAGCGCTGTGCCCAGCCAGAAAAGCGGGGAAAGCCTTGAACATCCATGTCCACCTGCCCGACCGGTCGGCGGCTGCCGACGCGGCGGAGCTGATCGCGCGCTTCGGCGAGTTCGCCGCCAGCGAAGCGGCGGCGCGCGCCGCCCGCAGCCGCGACGTCGGCAATGTCGACCATTTCTGCCGCTGGCGGCAGATCGAGCGCATGATCCTGCTGCTCGGCGCCGGCCCCGGCGGCCAGACGGTGCACTGACATCAAAGGGAAATCCGTTCTGGCGCGGTACAGCTGCGGCCGCTAGCATTCCCCCTTATGTTGCAAGTCGTTGCGGGGCGGCGCGCAGCGGCCCTGGCGGCTGCCCTTGCCCTCACCCTTTCCAGCGCCGCCGCCTCCGCCCAGGGCGCACCGGCCGACCCGCTCGACCAGGCCGACCAGCCGCTCGATCCTTCGGCCCCGCTCGACCCGTGGCCTGACCTGGAAGTCGAATGGCCGGACATGGAAGCGCCAGCCGGAGAGATCGCGCCGACTCCCGACCCGGCGGCCGATCCGTCCGCCGAGCGCACCTATAGCTACGAGATAGCCGGCCTCGATGAGGCGAGTGCCGCCGACCTGCTCGCCCAGTTCCGCCAGCTCTCGACGCTCGAGGAATATCGCGGCCAACCGGCCAATGCCGCGCAGATCGACCGCCGCGCCCGCGCCGACGCCGAGCTTCTGGCCGAGCTCTTGCGCGCCTACGGCTATTATGCCGCTTTGGTAACGACCGACGTCAACGCGGCGCCGGGCGGCGGCTATGCGGTGACGCTGAACGTCGAGCCGGGGCTGGTCTACACGTTCGACGAGGTTCGGCTCGCGGGCCTCGACGAGGCGGCTTCGGGCCCGGACTCGGCGGCGCTTCGCCAGACCTTCAGCGTCGCGGCCCATGACCCGGTCGACGCTGCCAGGGTGACGGCCGCCGCCGCCGCCCTTCGCGCCGAGCTTGGCCGGCGCGGCTATGCCTTCGCCGAAGTCGGCGAGCCTGAAATCACCGTCGATCACGATACCGGCACCGCCACCCTCGTCATGACCGTTCGGCCGCAGGGGGCGCGGCGGTTCGGCGGCGTGATTGTCGAGGGAAGGCCGCTGTTCGGCGCCCGCCATATCGAGACCATCGCGCGGTTCGACGAAGGCGATCCTTATGAGACCGCGAGGGTCGAGGATCTGCGCCAGGCGCTGGTCGCCACCGGCCTCGTCTCGACCGTCACCATCCGGCCCGTCGCCCGGGCGGGAACCGACCTCGTCGACCTTGCCGTCGCCCTCCAGCCGGCGCCGATGCGCACGATCGCCGGCGAGGCCGGCTACGGCACGGGCGAGGGGGTCCGCGCGGAGCTCAGCTGGCAGCACCGCAACCTCCTGTCGCCGGAAGGCGCCGTCACCTTCCGCGGCGTCGCCGGCACCCGCGAGCAGCTCGTCTCGGCGATCCTTCGGCGCAACAATTCCGGACGCCGCGACCAGGTGCTGAACGCCCAGATCGCCGCCGCTCATGTCGACCGCCCCGCCTTCGACGCGCGCACCTTCATCCTCACCGGCGGCATCGAGCGGCAAAGCAACATCATCTGGCAGAAAGCGTGGACCTGGTCGGTGGGCGCGGAGCTTGCCGCGAGCGACGAGCGCGACGTCGATGTGGCGAGTGCGACGACGCGGCGGCGGACCTTCTTCATCGGCGCGCTTCCGGCCTATCTCGGCTATGACGGCTCGAACGACCTGCTCGATCCCACGCGCGGCTTCCGTCTCTCCGGGCGCTTCTCCCCTGAAGCCTCGCTCCAGTCGGGGAGCTTCTTCTACGCCCGGGCGCAGATCGACGGCAGCTTCTACCAGCCGGTCTCGCCGACGGTGACGATTGCGGCGCGGAGCCGGCTCGGAACGATCTTCGGCGCCAGCCGCGACCGCATCGCGCCGTCGCGGCGCTTCTATGCGGGCGGCGGCGGCTCGGTGCGCGGCTACGGCTTCCAGGCGCTGGGCCCGCGCGATCCGGTGTTCGACGATCCGATCGGCGGGCGCAGCCTGGCCGAGTTTGCCCTCGAGGCGCGGGTGCGCTGGCGCGATTTCGGCTTCGTGCCGTTCGTCGACGGCGGCAACATCTCGACTTCGCCCTTGCCGCGCTTCGACAACCTCCACTTCGGCGCCGGCATCGGCGTGCGCTACCACACCCGCTTCGGCCCGATCCGCGTCGATTTCGCCACTCCGCTCAACCCGCGCGAGGGCGATCCCCGCGTGGCCGTCTACGTCTCGCTCGGGCAGGCCTTCTAGTGAGCGAAATCGCCCTCGACGCGGAAGCCGAGGCAGGCGCGGACACGGGCGAGCCAAATCCGCGCGGGGGAGGCTGGTTCGGCGCCTTTGTCTCGAGCGTCGCCAAGTTCGTCGTCGGCTTCGCGCTTGGGCTGATGCTGATCTCGGCTGCGATGGTTGCGTTCCTCGACACGGGCCCCGGCCACCGCTTCATCGTCGACCGGATCGCGGCGATGACTCCCAAATCGGGGCTGCGCATCCGCATCGGCCGGATCGAAGGGTCGATCTGGGGGCGGACCCAGCTTCGCGACGTGCGCCTCTACGATCCCGACGGCCTGTTCGCCGAAGCGCCGTCGCTCGAGATGGACTGGCGGCCGATCTCCTTCCTGTTCAACCGGCTGCTGATCCACGAGCTCGAATCCGACCTCGTCATCGTCCACCGCCTGCCTGACCTGATCGAGGCGGAGGAGCCGGGGCCGGTCTTGCCCGAATACGACATCCATGTCGGGCGGCTCGACGTTCGGCAGCTCAGGATCGGCGCGGCGGTGACCGGCCGCGAGCGCATCGGCACGCTCAGCGGCGAAGCGGAGATCCGGCGGGGGCGCGCGCTTATCGGCTTGCAGGCGATGATCCGCGACGGCGGGGACCGGCTGGCATTGCGGCTCGACGCCGATCCCGACCGCGATCGCTTCGACCTCGAGGCGCATCTGCGCAGCCCGGCCAACGGCGTCACCGGGGCGATGCTCGGCACCCGCAATCCCGTGTCCCTCGATATCGGCGGCGACGGCGCCTGGCGGCGCTGGAACGGCACAGCGCGGGCGGCGATAGCCGGGCAGCGAACCGCCGATCTCGCTCTGGCGATGAATTCCGGCCGCTACCGGGTCAGGGGCTGGGCCGCGCCGGCGCCTTTCCTCGGCGGCATGGGCCGGCGCCTCAGCGCCCCGCGCGTGCTGGTCGACGCCAGGGGGACGGTGGCGAACAGCCGCACCGACGCGCGCGTGTCGCTTCGCTCGGCGGCCGTCCGCGCGGAGCTTCGCGGCGGCCTCGACCTCGCCCGCGGCCGCTACGAGCAGGTCGCCGTCGCCGCCGAGCTGCTGCGCCCGTCGGCGATGTTCGGCAACATGACCGGCCGCCAGATCCGGCTGACGGCGCTGCTCGACGGCGGCTTCGGCACGGCCGGCTTCGTCTACCGAATCACCGCGCCGCGCGTGGCGATCGGCCCTACAGGCTTCGAGGAGGTTCGGCTGGCGGGGCGGGGGCATCTGTCGCGCGCGCCGGTCGCGGTGCCGCTGCTGGCGACGGCGCGGCGGGTGACCGGGGCCGGCGACGTCGCGGCCGAGATCCTCGCCGATATCCGCTTGGAAGGCCTGCTTCGCGTGACGGCTCGGCAGATCACCGGCGAGCGGCTGGCGCTGTCCTCGCATCGCCTGCGCGGGCCGCTGAGCCTTGTCGTCGAGCTTCGCCACGGCGATTACGTGGTCCTCGCGCAGCCGGGCATGCAGGCCTATCCCATTCCCGGCTTCGGGCTCGTCGACGTCCAGAGCGCGCTCCGGGCGGTGCCGGGGCCGGGGCGCAAGGGGACGCTCGTCATCGGGCAGGCGCGGGCGCAGGTCCGCCGCTTCGACAACAGCTTCCTTTCCTGGGTGGCCGGCGGGCTTCCCCGGCTGGACACGACGCTGACCCGGTCGCCCGACGGCATCGTCAGCTTTGCAAACCTGAGAATCGCGGCGCCCAAGCTCGCTCTGGCGGCGCAGGGCGTTCGTCGCCGCGACAACACCTACACGTTCGAGGCGGCCGGGCGGCACGGCGACTATGGCCCGGTGCGGCTGACCCTGGAGGGGCGGCTGGAGCGGCCGCGGCTGGCGTTGCGGCTGGAACGGCCGGTGCCGGCGCTCGGCCTCGCCGATGTGCTCCTGAACCTTGAGCCCAATGCCGCCGGCTTCGCCTGGCGCTCGGAGGGGCGATCGACGCTTGGGCCGTTCACCGGCGCCGGCGCCATCCTGCTGCCCCGCGGGGCGCCGGCCTTGATCCAGGTCGCCGCCCTCAACGTCTCCGGCACCCGGGCGGCGGGCGCGCTTCGCTCCGATCCCGGCGGCTTCACCGGCCGGCTCGACGTCGCCGGCGGCGGCATCAGCGGGCGGCTGCTGTTCAGCCCGTTCGGCGCCAACCAGCGCATCGCGGTCAATCTCGCCGCCAACGAGGCGCGGTTCGTCGGCCCGCCGGCGATCCTCGTCCGGCGCGGGTCGGTCGACGGCGTGGTGGTGCTCGACCCGGCCGGGACGTCGCTTGAAGGGCGGGTGGTGGCGCGCGGCCTGAGCCGCGGCGCGCTGTCGATCGCCAGCCTCGACGCCAGCGGCAGCCTGCGCGGCGGCACCGGCCAGATACGGGCGCGGATCGCCGGCTCGCGCGGCCGCGACTTCGCCTTCAACGCGCTCGCGGATGTGAGTCCGGGCCGCTACCGGATCAGCGGCAGCGGAACGCTCGACCGGCGCCCGATTGAGCTGGTGACGCCGGCCGTCCTGCTCGCCACGGCCGAGGGATGGCGGCTGGAGCCGACCCGCTTGCGCTTCGCCGGCGGCACCGCCAGCCTGGCCGGCCTGTTCGGCGACCGCACCGAGATCGACGCCCAGCTCGAGGCGATGCCGCTCACCGTCATGGACATCGCTTATCCGCGGCTCGGGCTCGGCGGAGTGGCCTCGGGGCTGCTGCGCTACCGCTGGCCGGCGGGCGGGGCGCCGCCGGTCGGCGAAGCCAATCTGCGGGTCCGCGGCCTCACCCGCGCAGGCCTGGTCCTGTCGTCGCGGCCGGTCGACATCGGCCTCAACGCCCGGCTCGACGGCGTCAACGCCGCGGTGCGGGCGGTGGCGGTGAGCGAGGGGCGCACGATCGGCCGGGCGCAGGCGCGGGTGTCGCCGATCGGCGGCAGCGGCACCTTGTTCGAGCGGCTGGCGCGGGCGCCGATGCGGGCCCAGGTGCGCTATAACGGCGCCGCCGACACGCTGTGGCGGCTGACCGGCATCGAGCTGATCGACCTGTCCGGCCCCGCCGCCATCGGCGCCGACATAAGGGGGACGCTGGAGAACCCGGTCATCAACGGCTCGGTGCGGACCGCCGGGGCGCGGCTGGAAAGCGCCGTTACCGGCATGGTGATCGAGAACCTCCAGTCCGCCGGCCGGTTCGGCGGCTCGCGGCTGCAGATCCAGCAATTCCGC
>DASZEO010000409.1:0-2477 GCA_035940755.1 Allosphingosinicella sp.
GCTGGGTCGCGATCCGCTCGATTGCCCCGTCGCCGGAGGTGAAGGTGCCGTAAGCGGAGGCAACATCGTCCCCCAGCCCGGGCGCGTCGGCGCCCCGCCCCGTCTTGATGCGGGCTTCCTGCGGATCGACGCCGTATTTGACGAAGCTGCCGTTCGTGCCGTGGACCGCGAAGCGCGGGCGGGGCGCCGCCACCAGCGTCGAGGCGCCGAGGACGACGCGAAGCCGACCGTAATGGAGCGTGAGGTGAAAATAGTCGTCCACCTGCGCCTTAGCCCGCTGCGCCGCCACATCCCCTGTCACGGCCTCCGGAAGCCCGAAGAGGTTGAGCGCCTGGTCGATCAGGTGCGGCCCGAGGTCGTTCAGCAGCCCCGCCCCTTCGGCGGGCACTTCGCGCCAGCCCGCTTTGATGTTCGGCCGGAAGCGGTCCCAGAACGCTTCGAACAGCCTCACCTCGCCGAGGCGCCCGGCGGCGATCAGCTCGCTGACCGTCAGGAAATCGCCGTCCCAGCGGCGGTTGTGGAACACTGTCAGCAGCCGCTCGCGCTGCCGCGCCAGCGCGATCAGAGAGTCCGCCTGCGCTAGGTCGAGCGTGAACGGCTTGTCGACGACGACGTGCTTGCCCGCATTCAGCGCCGCCTGCGCAAGCGGGAAGTGAGCGTCGTTCGGCGAGGCAATCGCGACGAGGTCGATGTCGGGATCGCCGATCAGCTCCGCCGGGTCGCGAACGGCGGGCACCCCCTCGACGTGCCGGCTTGTCGCCACGGCGCTCAGCGTCAGCCGCTTGACCGCGCGGATCAGCGGCGCGTGAAAGACCGAGCCGCCCAGTCCGTAGCCGATCAGCCCGACCCTGACGGCGCCGCTCAGACTCCCGCCTCCAGCTCGCGCAGGCTACGCCCGCGAGTCTCGCGCCCGGCAAAGGCGACCAGCGCCGCCGACAGCGCCATCGGCCCGGCCAGCGCCAGCGCCGCGCCGCCCAGCGTGGGAATGAAGCCGAAGATCGCGCAGCCCTGCGCCGCGACGCCGCCGACCTTGCTGCTGCCGGCTATCAGGCCGGTCGCACGGCCGCGAATGCCGAGCGGGTAGTTCTCGGCAGCGTAGGGCAGAAGCACGGCGATCATGCCGTTGGTGCCGACGATCAGCATCGCGATCACTGCGATGAGAAGCGGCGGCCAGGACAGGATCGAGGCGGGGAGCAGCGCACCGACCAAGCCGGCGAAGGTCAGCACGATCGTCCCCACCAGGGTCCACTTGCTGCTCAGCCGGCTGTAGAACCAGGCGGCGAACATGATCGTCGGCAGGGCGACCAAGGCGGAGCTGGCGAGGATGCCGCTGGCGAGCTCGGAACTGTAGCCGCGCTCCTGAAGGTCGAGCGGCAGCCACAGCAGCAGCCCGAAATTGACGAAGCTCCAGCACAAAGCGGTGATGGTGAGCGCCAGCGTGAGGCGCCCGTGTCGCCGCGCCGCCACCGCCGCGTCGGGCGGGGTGGGCTCGCGCCGCCGCCGGACGATCCCGAACTTGAGCTGCATCTCGGCGAGCTCGGCCTCGCGCCCCTGCTCCGCCAGGAACCGCGCCGATTCCGGGATCAGGCGGGCCATGGCGAGGAGCGCTATTCCCGTCGGGAATCCCTGCAGCCAGAGCACTCGCCAGCCGAATTCCGGCTCGAAGGCGTGGGCGGCGCCGCTGGCGGCGAGATAGCCGCCGACCAGCCCGGTGCCGCCCACCAGCACCAGCACCCAAGACCGGTGCCTGGGCGGCATTACCTCGGCCAGCAAGGTGTAGACCACCGGGAGCATGCCGCCGGCCGAGCAACCCATCAGGAAGCACATCAGGAGGTTCAGCTCGAAGCGCGGCATCGCCCCGCAGATCGAGGTCGAGACGAACAGGATCGTCGAGAGCAGGATCGACACGCGCCGTCCGTAGACGTCCGCAAGCCAGCCCCAGACGAAGGAGCCGATCGTCGTCCCCACGAGCGCGGTGAACGGAAACCAGGCGACGGTGGACCTGGAGATGCCGTATTCGTGGCTCATGCCCGGAAGGACGAAGCCGAGCGTCGCCGGCTTCATCACGTCGATCACCAGGCCGAGGATCAGGACGCCAAGCACCGCGGCGTGCCAGCGGCCGAGCGGCGTCGAATCCGGCGCCTCGAACATCGTGCCGGCGTGGGAATCGTGGGGCGCCCGGCGCTTCGGAAGCGCACCGTAGATCGCCGCCGGCACTCCGCCCACGATCAGGATCATGCCGGCCCACATCTCAGGGTCCATCGGCATGCCGACGATGTGGTTGCCCATGCGATGGGCCATGGCGAGCATCGGCAGGTGGAGCAGCACACCGAGCGCGATCGCGGCGCACGCGCCCCAGAAGATCGGCGCGCGTTCTCCGACGATCGATGTCCTTGCCATGCGCCCCCCTTAGTCCTCCCTGTCGCCGGAGGCGATGGGGAGGGGGACCGCACGAAGTGCGGTGGAGGGGGCTTTCA
>DASZEO010000410.1:0-3530 GCA_035940755.1 Allosphingosinicella sp.
GCCGCCGAAACGATCGCCGTCAGCACGAACAGACCGTAGCGGTGCGGCCGCACGATGGCGATCTCGCGCAGCGGCGGGGCGGGCGGCGCAGCGCCCGGAGGCGGGTAATAATGGTCGATGCGCCGGATGAGGTCGGGCAGCTTGCGCAGCAGCCGGACGTTGCGGACGATCTCGTCGGCGAGCTGGGCCTCGGGCCCCAGCTCGCTTCGTACCCACTCGCGCAGGAAGGGCTCGGCCGTCTCCCACATGTTGATGTCCGGATCCAGCGCGGTGGCGACGCCTTCCTCCATCACCATCGTCTTCTGAAGCAGCAGGAGGTGCGGCTGGGTGGGCATTTCGAAGTCGCGGGTGATTTTGAACAGGCCGTCGAGCATCGCGCCGATCGAGATGTCCTTGACCGGAAGGCCGCGGATCGGCTCGCCGACGGCGCGAAGGGCAGTGGCGAACTCGTCGATATTGTGGTGGGCGGGAACGTATTGCGCCTCGAAATGGATTTCCGCGACGCGCCGGTAATTGCCGGTGATCAGGCCGTAGAGGATCTCCGCCAGCCACAGCCGCGCCTGCCGGTCAATTCGCCCCATGATGCCGAAGTCGATCGCCGCCAGCCGCCCGTCCGGGAGCGCGAACAAATTGCCCTGGTGCAGATCGGCGTGGAAGAAGCCGTCCACCACCGCCTGGCGCAGGAAGGCGCGCACGAGAATCGCGGCCAGCGCCTTCAAATCATGGCCGGCTTCGACCAGCGCCTCGCGGTCGGTCAGCTTGATGCCGTCGATCCACTCCAGCGTCAGCACGCGGCGCGAGGTGCGGGTCCAGTCGATCTGCGGAACGAAGAAGCCGCTTTCCGCCTCCAGGTTCTGGCGGAGCTCTGAGGCCGACGCGGCTTCCTGCCGAAGGTCGAGCTCCCGGTTGGTCCACTGCCGGAAGTGAGCCACGACCAGCCGCGGGCGCAGCCGCGCCGCTTCGCTGCCCATCTCCTCGACCTGCGCCGCCGCCCATTCATAGGTGTCGAGCGCCCTGGCGAAATCCTCCTCGATATTGGGCCGAAGCACCTTGACCGCCACCAGCCGGCCGTCGGTGGTGACGGCGCGGTGGACCTGCGCGATCGAGGCGGCGCCGACGGGCTCCTCGTCGATCTCCGAGAAGAGCTGATCGACCGGCCGCTCCAGCCCCTGCTCGATCGCTGCGCGGATCGCGGGAAAGGGTGCGGGGGGAAGGCTGTCTTGAAGCAGCTGGAGGTCGCGCGCGGCCTGCTCACCGACAAGGTCGGGCCGGGTCGCCAGCGCCTGGCCGAACTTGATCGCCGCGGGACCGATCTCCTGGAAGGCTTCCGAATAGGTCGGCACGTCCGGCACGCGCGCGCCGAAGCGGGCGATTCGCGCCAGCCTGCGCACCTGGGGCGGCGTGTTGGCGTCCCGCTCGATGCCCCGCAGGGCGCCGTGGCGCGCCAGCACCCGGCCCCATTTCAGCAGCCGCCAGATGTGCACCGCGGGACGGGTCAAGTCTTCCAGCCGCTGTGAATGGCGACGAGGCCGCCCAGGATCGGCTCCGCCCGCACCCGGCGAAATCCCGCCCGCTCTATCATCGCCGCGAACGTTGCCATGTCGGGGAACCGCTCGATCGATTCGATGAGGTAGCGATAGCTCTGGCTGTCCCGGGCGACGATCCGACCGAGCCGGGGCACGAGGAAGCGGCTGTAGCTCTGATACGCTTCCCTGAAGCCGGGCCAGCGGGTCTGCGAGAATTCGAGGCAGTAGAAGCGCCCGCCCCGCTTGAGCACCCGATGCGCCTCCGCCAGTGCCGCCGGTATGTCGGTGACGTTCCGAATGCCGAACGCGATCGTATAGGCGTCGAAGCTCGCTTCGGCGAAGCTCAGCGCCTCGGCATTCTCTTCCGCCCAGACCAGCCCATTAAGGCCACGCCGGCTGGCGCGGTCGATGCCGACCGCCAGCATGTCCGGATTGATGTCGCCGACCGTCACCAGCGCGCCGCGGCGGGCAAGGCGGAAGGCGACGTCGCCGGTGCCGCCGGCCATGTCGAGGATCTTCTCGCCCTTGCGCGGACGGACCCGCCGGACGAACGCATCCTTCCACAAGCGGTGCTGGCCTGCCGACATCAGGTCGTTCATCAGGTCGTAGCGCCGGGCGACGCTGGAGAAGACGCCGCTCACCCGCCGCGTCTTCTCGGCCGGTTCGACGTCCTCATGGCCGAATGGGACCTTGTCCATCGCGTGCGCCTCTAGCAGGGGGGGAGGTAATGTGCACACCCCCGATGCCGTTCCGCCATGCCTGAGCTGCCCGAGGTGGAGACGACCGTGCGCGGCCTGGCGCCGGTGCTGGAAGGCCGGCGCATCGCCGCGGTCGAGCTGCGCCGCGAGGACCTGCGCCGGCCGTTTCCGCCGGACCTTCGCCAGCGCCTCACCGGCGCCCGGGTGACCGGCCTGTCGAGACGAGCCAAATACGGCCTCATCCACACCAACCGCGGCGACAGCCTCGTCTTCCACCTCGGCATGTCAGGCTCGTGGCGAGTCGATCCGCCGGGGTTGGGGCTGCACGACCATCTCGTGATCGACACCGACGAGGGGCGGCGAGCGGTGCTGAACGACCCGCGACGGTTCGGGTCGATCGACCTCGTCCCGACCGCGCAGCTCGACGAGATTGCTCCCTTCGCGGCGATGGGTCCGGAGCCGCTCGGGGAGGCGTTCGACGGCGACTATCTGTTGCAAGCGTTCGTAGGCCGGGCCGCGCCGATCAAGGCGCTGCTGCTCGACCAGCGGATCGTCGCCGGGCTCGGCAACATCTATGTCTGCGAAGCGCTTCATCTCGCGCGCATCGCGCCGTCGCGGGCGGCGGGGAGGATCGCCGTTGCGCGGCTCGAGCGGCTGGCGGCGGCGGTGAAGACGGTGCTCGAGGCGGCGATCGAGGCCGGCGGCTCTTCGCTGCGCAACTATGCCCGGCCGGACGGCGAGCTCGGCTATTTCTCGAAGCAGTGGCGGGTCTATGGGCGGGAGGGGGAGTCCTGCCCGAGCTGCGGCGGGGCGATTCGACGGCGCGCGCAAGCGGGGCGCTCCACCTTCTTTTGCTCGAGATGCCAGCGCTGAAGGTTGACCGGAACCCAGCCAGCGCCTAGATGCCGCGCCGAGCGGGTGCGGGTGAAGCCGCGCCCTTTTCATTTATCGAACCGAGGCCTCGACGATGGCGAACACGCCGCAAGCAAAGAAGCGAATCCGCCGCAACGCGCGCCGCGCCGAAATCAACGGCGCCCGCGTGAGCCGCATCCGCACTTTCGTCAAGCAGGTGGAGGCGGCGATCGCCGCCGGCGACAAGGACCAGGCGCGCGAGGCGCTGAAGCGCGTGCAGCCGGAACTGGCGCGCGGGGTGGCGAAAGGCGTCCTCCACAAGAACATGGCGGCCAGAAAATTGTCGCGGCTGACGCGGCGTCTCACCGCTCTGGGCTAAGCCCCTCAAATGCCGCACAAGTGACCCGCCCGGGCAATTTCGGGCGGGTTTTTTGCGTCTGCGAAGGCCGTTCCA
>DASZEO010000411.1:0-1557 GCA_035940755.1 Allosphingosinicella sp.
CGCCTCTCCCCATCGTCCCGCTTTGGCGCTAAGGCCCGGCTCGGGCATGCTGACCCTACCGAACCTGCTCACCTTGTCGCGCATCCTGGCGGTGCCGATCCTCGTCTTCCTGCTGTGGAAGCCGGGCTGGTACGATTACGCCGTCACCTTCGTGCTCTACTGCCTGGTCGGAATCACCGATTATTTCGACGGCTATCTCGCCCGGGCGCAGGGCACCGTGTCGAGGCTCGGCATCTTCCTCGATCCGATCGCCGACAAGATCATGGTCGCGGCCGTCATCGTCATGCTGGTGGCCCGGCCGCCGCATTCGGGGCCGCCGATCATCGCCGACTGGCACCTGATCCCCGCCCTGGTCATCCTGCTGCGGGAAATCATCGTCTCCGGCCTGCGCGAATTCCTCGCGGGGCTTCGCATCTCCGTGCCGGTGAGCCAGCTCGCCAAGTGGAAGACGGCGTTGCAGATGGTCTCGCTCGGCGCATTGATCCTGGCCGGAGCGCTGCCGCACTGGGAATGGGTGCGCTCGGTCGGACTCGTCACGCTCTGGGCGGCGGCCGGACTGACGCTGGTGACTGGCTGGGACTATCTGCGCGTCGGTCTGAAGCATATGGACTAAGGCGTTGGCAGAGCTGGACAAGCGGAGGGAGTTTGCGAGGCGGGCCGGCGGCGAGCGCTGGAGGATCGTGCTGCTTCTCCTGTTCGGCCTCGCCGTTGCCGCCGCCGCCGCGGCCGACGAAGCCCGGCTGCCGGCGAACGTCGGCGGCCGAGTCGTCGCCGAAGCCGACGGGACGACGAGCTTCGGCTGGCCGGGCCTCTATTTCGAGGGCCGGTTCCGCGGCACCGCGGTGCGGGTGCGCTTCGAGGCGCCGGCCGAGCATATGCGCCTGCTGGTCGACGGCGAGGAGCGCACGCGCTTCAGCCGCCCCGGCCGCGTCGACCTGGTGCTCGACGGTCTTCCGGCCGGCGAGCATGTCGTCCGCCTCGAGAAGCTCACCGAGAGCCAGACCGGCGGCGGGCGCTTCCTCGGCTTCTTCGCCACCGACGGCGGTGAGAGCCTGCCGCCGCCGCGCCGCTCGCGGCAGATCGAGTTCATCGGCGATTCCTTCAGCGTCGGCTACGGCAATTTGTCGACGCGGCGCGAATGCACGCCGCGCGAGGTCCACGACCTCACCGACACCCAGCAGGCCTTCCCCGCTTTGGTGGCGCGCCATTTCGACGCCGACTATCGGGTGAACGCCTATTCCGGCTTCGGCATCGTGCGCAACTATAGCGGCCGCGAACGGGGCCTCAGCCTTCCCGTGATCTACCCGCGGCTGCGGCCGGACGACGCCGTGCATCTCGAGGGACCGGCCCCCGGCTGGCGCCCGCAGCTCATCGTCATCAACCTCGGCACCAACGATTTCTCCACGCCGCTTCAGCCCGGCGAGCCGTGGCGAGACCAGCAGGCGCTGCGGGCCGACTATCGCAGCACCTATGCGGCTTTCGTCCGGCGGCTGGCCGAGCGCCACCCGCAGGCGCGCTTCCTCCTCATGGGCGCCGATCCTTTCTTCGGCGAGGTCG
>DASZEO010000412.1:0-2577 GCA_035940755.1 Allosphingosinicella sp.
GCGATAATCCCGTCCACCGACCATCGCCACGACCCGCCCGTCGAGCCGCATCGCCACCAGCGCCGCCTGCGCCCGGCCGATCCCGGCGCGCCTGATGGTTTGGGCGGCGAGGCGCTGGAGGTCGCCCTCGAGCGTGGTCACCACCTGGCGCTCCCCGTAGCTGCCCTCGGCAAGCTCGGTGGCCTGCGGTATCACCCAGTCGGCGAAATAGGTGCCCGTCGGCACGTCGTCGCCGCCACCGCGCCGAAGCCGGGCCGGCCGAAGCTCGTCGAACTGCTCTTCGGTGATGTAGCCGGCTCGCACCATCTGTCGCATCACCAGCCGCGAACGCGCCTGCGCGCCTTCGAGGTTGCTGGTCGGCGCCAGCCGCGTCGGCGCGTTGACGAGGCCGGCGAGCATCGCCGACTGCGCGACGGTGAGCTCTTCGGGATCGATGTTGAAATAATGCCGGGCGGCGGCGCGCAGGCCGTAGACGTTGTCGCCGAAATAGACGTTGGAAAGGTAGCGGCTGAGGATATCCTCCTTGCTCAGCCACACCTCGAGCCAAAGGGCGATCAGCGCCTCCTGGATCTTACGGCCGGCGGTTCGGTCCGGGCTGAGGAAGCTGGTCTTGGCGAGCTGCTGGCTGATCGTGCTTCCGCCCTCGCGCACGCCGCCGGCGCGTACGTTGCGCAGCATCGCGCGGGCGATGCCCCAAGGGTCGACGCCGATATGGTTGTAAAAGCGGCGGTCCTCGATTGCGAGGAATGCCTGGCCGACGTGCGGCGGAAGCTCCGTTACCGAGACCGGCGCGCCGATGATCGCGCCGCGCCGCGCGATCGGCTCACCCTCCGCGGAAAGGATCGTCAGCCCGGGCGCGCCGACCGGCTGAAGCGAGCGGGACAAGGGGGCGGTGACGATGAGCCAGAGCAGGATCAGCGCGAACAGCACCGCCGCGCCGAGCGCGATCCGCTTGACCATCCGGACCCGCGACAAAGGCGGCTGCAGCACCTCCTCTTCGGCGGCCGGCGCGACGCTTTCGGCGGTTGCCTCCCCAGCGAGCATTAATTCTCCTCGGCGGCTGAACGAAGCGCCTGTCAGCATGTTTCAGCCGCGACCTTCAAGTGGCGAAAAGTCGCTCCGGGGCGAGATCGGCCGGCGCGATGCCGCTGTCGGCGAGCGCCTGCGGCCATGCCGATCGGGTGACCAGCGCCTCCGCAGCCTCCGCCGCCGCAGGCGCCGTCTGCAGCCCGAAGCCCCCCTGGCCCGCGAGCCAGAAGAAACCGGAAGCGTCGCGTGCATATCCGATTGCGGGACTGCGGTCGGCGGTGAAGGTGCGAAGCCCCGCCCAGCGATGTGCAATTCGCGCGACCGAAAGGGTGGTGTAGCGCTCGACCTTCCAGGCGGCGAGGGCGACGTCATATTCCTCCGGCTGCGCGTCGCAGGGGTCGCTTTCGACCTCGTCGACGGGGGAAGCCATGAGGCGCCCGGATTCCGGCAGGATGTAGAAGTCGTCCACGGCCGTCTTCACGAACGGCCATTCGCGAACGTCGGCTCCGGCGGGGGGATCGACGACGATGATCGTCCGGCGCAGCGGATTAAGCCTGAGCGGACGCACGCCGGCCGCGGCGGCCACGGCGTCGGCCCAGGCGCCGGCCGCATTGATCAGCACCGGAGCCTGCCACGACTCCCCGGCCTCGGATCGAACCGTCCAGCCGCCGTCGGTGGATCCGACTCCCGAGACGCGGCGGCCGGTAAGCACCTCGCCCCCGGCTTGGCGAATGTCCCTGGCGAAGCGTTGAAGCATCGCGTCGGAATCGAGCCGCAGTCCGTCCGGGTAAAAGAGGCCGGCGACGATCGCGTCGCCGCCGGTGCGAAGCGGCGGGAACAGCGCCTGCAATTGCGGCGGCTCCGCAGGCGTGACGGAGTCGGTGAACGGCGCCATGTCGCCGCGCAACGCCTCCAGGGCCGGGATCATCTCCTCGGTGGCGACGAACAAGGCCGTGCTTCGGCGGCAAAGCCTCTCGCCCGCCGCCAGGAAGTACTGGCGGCTGTGGGCGGTCAGCGCGCGAACGATGCGGTTGCCGATGCCGAAGTGGGAAAAGGTCGCGCTTCGCCCGGAGCTGTGAAATCCGAGCGCCGCTTCAGCCTCGAGAACAATGACGCGCCCGTGCCGCGCCAGTCTGGCACCGGCGGAGAGGCCGGCGACGCCGCCCCCGACGATCAGAAAGTCCGCGCAGTCCATGGCGCGCCGCTAATCTATTCCGCGGCTACGGTCACCTTCGCGGCGGCCTCGACGCGGAATTCCTCAACCTGGCGGCCCACCAGAATGTCGACGATGCGGCGCGCGGCTCCGCCGTCTCCGTAGATGTCGCGACAGGACGCGAAGCGCGCGGCCCGCTGCGGATCGTCGAGCAGAGCCGTCATGCGCGTCAGTATCTCGGCTTTGCTCGTGCCAACCAGCCGCGCGGCGCCCGCTTCGATCGCCTCCGGCCGCTCGGTCACTTGGCGTGTCACAAGCAGGGGGCGGCCGAGCGCCACCGCTTCCTCCTGCACCCCGCCGGAATCCGTCAGGATGAGGTCGGCGCGCTGCATCAG
>DASZEO010000413.1:0-1802 GCA_035940755.1 Allosphingosinicella sp.
TCGACGAGGTGCTCGGCGCGCTTCGCAGCTTCCTCAAGCGCGAATTCCGCCAGCCTTGGCAGATCGTCCTCGCCGAAGGCTCGGCTCAGCCCAGTTTGCGCGAGCAGGAGCTGGCGGCCGAGGCGGCGTTGCGCCAACAGGTGCTCGATTCCCCGGTCGTCAAGGCGGCGTTCGAGGCCTTTCCCGAGGCCGAACTGGCCGGCTTCACGATCGACGACAAGCGGAGTGCCTGAATGCCCGATTTGAACGAGCTGATGCGGATGGCCCAGGAGGCACAGGACAAGCTGCTTCAGGCGCAGGAGGATCTCGACAAGGTCGAGGTCGACGGAGTCTCGGGCGGCGGTATGGTCAGGATCCGCGCCTCGGCCAAGGGGCGGATCATCTCCGTCGACATCGACGAGAGCCTCCTTCAGCCCTCGGAAAAGCAGATCGTCGAGGATCTCGTCGCCGCAGCGATCAACGACGCGCGCCACAAGGCCGATCTCGCCGCCCAGGAAGCGATGCGCAACGCCACCGGCGGCCTCCAGCTGCCGCCCGGCGTGAAGCTGCCTTTCTAGAGGCCGTTGATGTCGGCGGCGGGCGGGGTCTCGTCCGCCTGCGGCTTGGGCTCCGGCTGAGGCGCCTCGAGCTCCTCTCCCGGCAGCCGCTGCGGCACCGGTAGAGGCTGGGCTCGCGGTGTCTGCCGCACTGGCCGCGGCGCCTCCGGCCGCTCTACCGGGGCGCGGGTTCCGGCATAGACGCAGGCATCGAGTCCGCTGCGCCGGACCACGCCCATCCGCGCCGCGATCATGTTGCCGTAGCGGCGGGTGAAGCCTCTCGGAGTGATCGCGTCGCGCCGCTTGGGCAAAGGCAGCACGGCCGCGATCCGCGCCGCCTCGGTCGCGCTGAGCTGCGAGGCGTCGTGGCCGAAATAGCGCTGCGCCCCGGCATTGACGCCGTAAGTGCCGATGCCGGTCTCCGCAACGTTGAGATAGACCTCCATGATCCGCCTTTTGTCCCAGAGGTTCTCGATCAGCAGCGTGAACCAGGCCTCGAGCCCTTTTCGGAAATAGCCGCCGCCCTGCCACAGGAAGGCGTTCTTCGCGGTCTGCTGGCTGATCGTCGAGCCGCCGCGGATGACCGAGCCGCCGCGGGCGTTGCGCCGCATCGCCGCCTCGATCGCCTGCCGGTCGAAGCCGTCATGGCTGCAGAATTTGCTGTCCTCGCCAGCGATAACGGCACGGACCGCATCCCGGTCGATCCGCTCGAGGCTCATCCACTCGCGCCGCGCGCCGTTGCCCTGGATGAGGTCGCCGAGCATGGTGAAGGTCACCGGCGGGTTCACGAACCGGTAGAGCAGCACCCACAGCACGCTCCCGACGAGGAAGATCAGAGCGCCCTTCCACAGCCAGCCGAAGATGCGGCGGGGTCAGGAGCGGCGGAGGCGGGTCTGGGCGCGGCTGGCCATCAGGGCGCAGCAGGCGCGATGCGGGTGTCGTCGGCGATCCAGTTGGTCTCCCAGGTCCGGCCGCCGTCGTCGGAGAAGGCCTGCTCGAAATGCGCTGTATCGGGCCCGGTGCGGGTGATGACGAAGCGGACCAGCACCGCCCTGCCGCCGAACTGTTCCTGGTCGTAGAACTCGCCGCGGCCGTCCCGGAACTCGCCCGTCGTCGGCGGGACCGAAAGAACGCCGCTGCTGCTGTTCGCGTAGTTCAGCGTCCACTGCCGCGCGGTCGGGTTGTAGAGCCGCAGCGAGAGCGCCTGGAAGTGGCCGTCGGGGCCATCCACCTCCAGCTCGACGAGATTGGCGCGCCCGCCCCAGA
>DASZEO010000414.1:0-3262 GCA_035940755.1 Allosphingosinicella sp.
CGCCTGCGGATCGAGCTTGCCCGTCGAAGCCAAATGCGGCCCCCGGCACATGTCGAGCCAGTCGCCGGCCCGGTAGACCGTAAGCTCCTCGCCCTCCGGCAGCTCGGCCGCCCATTCAGCCTTGAAGCTCTCGCCATGGTCCCTGAACCAGGCAATCAGGCGGTCGCGATCCCACACTTCGCGCACCAGCGGCGCATCGCGCGCGATCACCCGGCGCATCTCCTCCTCGATCGCCGGCAGGTCCTCCTCGGTGAAGGGGCCGCGCTCGGGCGGCGGGGCGAAATCGTAGTAGAAGCCGTCGTCGGTGGCCGGGCCGAAGGTGATCTGGGTGCCCGGGAAAAGATTCTGCACCGCCTCCGCAAGCACGTGCGCGTAATCGTGCCGCACCAGTTCGAGCGCGTCCGCCTCGTCGCGCGACGTGACCAGCGCCAGCTGCGCATCGCCGTCGATCGGCCGGTTGAGGTCGCGCAGGTCGCCGTTGACCCGCGCCGCCAGCGCCGCCTTCGCCAGGCCGGGGCCGATCGCCGCCGCGACATCGGCCGGAGTCGTGCCGGGCGCGACTTCGCGCACCGATCCGTCGGGCAGGGATATCCTGATCAGCTCAGTCATCGGCTTGGGCTCGGCTTTCGGCTCCTGCGGCGGCATTAGATGGGGCGGGGGAGGTGTCAAGCAAGCGAGCCTTGCCGCCGATTTCGCTCGGGAGCGGATTCAAGCTGTGATATGGCGGGCGCTCCCGCTTCGCAGTGAAAGCGGCCATGAAAGGGGGTTTTATGTTGAGGAAGCTCGTCTGCGCGACCGTCTCGGCCGCCCTCTGCTCAATGACCATCGCGCCCGGCGTCGCCCTGGCGCAGGATTACCGCTTCTCCGCCTTCGATGCCCCGCGCGGCACCACGGCCACGCTCAACGTGCGTGTGCCGATGGGCCGCGAGCATGCCGATCGAGTCAGCTACGGCCTCACTATGGGCTACGGCCAGCCGACCGGCGCTCCGGACCAGTTCGGCCAGCAGCGCGTTCGGCCGATGAACTTCGCCGACCTGCGCTTCCGCGGCGGCGACCTCCGGAACGCCCGGATCGTCGGCGTGGACTTCGCCAATCTCGACCGCCAGCGTGACCAGCGCACGATGAACCTCGTCGGCAATCCCAACGGCCTGATCTGGACGGTCGGCGCGGTCGTCATTGCCGGCGGCGTCATCTGCTTCATCGTCACCGACTGCTTCGGCGACGACGACGATAACGACAACAACAACTGACGCTCACAGCGGCGGCCGGCGCGCTTCCGCCCGGCCGCCGCCTCGCCTCTGCCGGACGCCGCTGCTAAAGGCGGCACGATGATCGTCGACTTCTCCGCGGAAGACCCGCCGGCGCCTGCGCGGCTCGCCTACCGCCATCGGCCCGGCCGCACCCCCACTTTGATCTTCCTGCCCGGCTACATGTCCGACATGGAAGGAACCAAGGCGCTGAGGCTCGACCGCTGGGCGGAAGCCGAGGGGCGCGCGATGCTGCGCTTCGATTATTCGGGCTGCGGCGCCAGCGCCGGCGACTTCGAGGCCCAGACGCTGCACGGCTGGCGCGGCGACGTGCTGGCGATGATCGATGAGGTGGCTGAGGGGCCGGTGGTGCTGGTGGGCTCCTCGATGGGCGGCTGGCTGATGCTCCTGGCGGCGCTGGCGCGGCCGCAGCGCGTGGCGGCGCTGGTCGGAATCGCCGCGGCGCCGGACTTCACCAGCTGGGGCTTCAGCGAGGACCAGAAGCTGACCATCCTGCGCCAAGGCAGGCTGGCGGAGCCGAGCCCTTATGGCGAGCAGCCCTACGTCACCACCCGCTGCTTCTGGGAAAGCGGCGAGGCGCTCCGGCTGCTCCACGCTCCCGTCGACATCGGCTGCCCGATCCGGCTGCTGCACGGGCTCGACGACGCGGAGGTGCCCTGGACCTGGTCGCAGGCGATCCTCGAGCGGGTCCGTTCAGCCGACGTGCAGTTGACGCTCGTCAAGGGCGGCGATCACCGCCTGTCGCGCGAGGCCGACCTTGCGCTGCTGGTGAGGACGGTTTCCGCCCTGATGGAGTCGCTGTGATCCCCTTGCTGATGGCGCTTGCCGCCGCCCAGGCCGCCGCTCCGGCCCCCGCCGCAGCCGGTCCCGCCGAGGCGCGGCTGAGGAGCTGCACCGCCCTTGCCCGCAGCAACCCGGCCCAAGCGCTCGAAGCGGCGGCGGCCTGGCAGGCCGAAGGCGGCGGCGCCGATGCGCGCCAGTGCCTCGCGCTCGCCTACGTCGCGCTCGAGCGCTGGTCGGATGCCGCCACCATTTTCGAGCAGTCGGCCCACGACGCCGATCTCGCGCAGGATCCGCGCCGCGCCGACCTGCGCGTCCAGGCCGGCAATTCGTGGCTCGCGGCGGGCGATGCCGAGCGCGCGATCGCCGCCTTCGGCGCCGCTCTGGCGACCACGAATCTCACCGACCAGCTGCGCGGCGAGGTCCATCTCGACCGCGCCCGAGCCCTTGTACAGCTCGGCAACATGGCCGGAGCCCGGCAGGACCTGGATCGGGCCCTTCAGCTCGTGCCGAGCGATCCGATGGCCTGGTATCTGTCGGCCGGGCTGGCGCGGCGCGAGAACAACCTCACGCGCGCGCAGAGCGACATCCAGCGGGCGATGCAGCTTGCGCCCGACAATGCCGACGTGGCCTTGTTGGCCGGCACCATCGCGGGACTTGCCGGCAACATGGCCGAGGCGGAGCGGCTCTACCGGCAGGTGGCGCAGGGCGCGCCCGACAGCGAGGCCGGCCGCGCCGCCCGCGCCAGCCTGGAGACGCTGCGCGAGGTGGAAGTGCCGGCGCCGCAACCGCCGCAGCCGGCAGCGACCACCCCGCCGGCCCCGCCTCAGCCTCAGCCTCAGTCGAGATAGAATTCGATCGTCGTTACGACGCGGACCTTCTGGAACGGCGATTCGCGCCCGCCGCTGCCTTCCTCGACATCGTCGCCGTCGCGGGGGCCCACCGAGAAATAGCCCTGGGTCGCCGACCGGATGCCGCCGACGTCGGTGCCGCTGTCGTTGGCGAACCGCTCCGCGCCGCGCCGGGCGTCCTGGGTCGCCGCCGCGATCATCTCCGGCTTGATGGCGTTGAGGCGGGTGAAGACATATTGCATGCCCGAGCCCTCCTGGATGGCGACGCCGCCGCGGATCAGCTCGAACTGGCGCGCATAGGCGCGGCGGGCGCGCATCACGTCGGTGGTGCGCAGCTGGACGCGCCGGGTGATCGTGACGTTG
>DASZEO010000415.1:0-4203 GCA_035940755.1 Allosphingosinicella sp.
TCATCCTGTTTCTCGCGTGGATGCTGTTCCGGGAACGTCGAAAGATCGGGGTTCCGGCATTGCTGTTCGCGCCGCTCGCGATCTGCCTCTCCGGCTTTGTCGTCGGCAACACGCCCGATCCCGCGCTGCGACTCGCCGGCGCCGCCGGTTCGATCGCGCATTTCGCCAGCGGCTGGACCGTCATCTTCTTATGGTGGTTCTGCCTGGCCTGCTTCGACCGGCAATTCACGCCGCGCGGCCCGGTGCTGGCGGTGGGACTGGGCTGGTTCGCGCTCGCGAGCGCAGATCGCATCATCCCCGGTGCGGTGCCGGCTCTGTCCTATACGCTGCTCGGCCTCGGCTTCGGAATCGTCGCCCATTTGATCTGGCGCCTCCATGCCGAGCGCGAAGGCGACCTGATCGAGAAGCGCCACGACGCGCGGTCTGCCGTCGCGCTTGTGCTCGGCGGTCTGCTGCTGATCGACCTTTCGATCGACCTGCTGTTCGGTTTCGATTGGCGGCCGCGTCCTTTCGCCATGGCACAGAACGCCGCGATCCTCGGCTTTGCGCTGTGGCTGGGCGCGCGAGTGCTGGCGGCCCGGACCGATGTGCTGAGCTTCGCCGGTCTCGCCCGGGGAGCCCCCTCGTCATTGCGTCTCGCTTCGGCTAGGGAGGATCGAGCGCTGGACCGCGACCTGCGGCAGCGGCTGGTCAGACTGGTCGAGGTGGAGCGTATTCACCTCGATCCGGAGCTCACCTTCGCCATGTTCGTGGAGCGGATGAACGCTCCCGAACGCGCCGTGCGCAAGCTCGTCAATCACGAACTGGGCTTCGACCATTTCCGATCGTTCCTGAACCACTATCGGGTCATCGAGGCCTGCAGGCTGTTGGCGGACCCGAACCGTTCGGCCGAGAAGCTGATCGCCATCGCGCTCGACAGCGGCTTCGCCTCCTTGCCCAGCTTCAATCGCGTCTTTCGCGCGACCGAGGGGTGCACGCCCAGCGAGTACAGAATGCGATGCCTCGCCCCGGATCCGGGCGCTAAGAGCCGCGCTGCTTCGGCAAAATCCTCCTCTCTAACGGGTTTCGAGAGACGATCCGCCGGCTTTTGAGGCGCTCGCCGGCGGACCCTCGACCATGAAGACAGGCGTCGAACCTGCGAGAGCATAACGTGAATGCCCTGATCGGACTTTGTGGCACCCTTTCGATCCTGCTGCTGGCCGGAGGATTGATCGGCCTCGTGGATCGCAAGCGCTTCGCGCCTCGCTGGCTGATGATTGCCGTCCTGCTCGTCGCGGTAAATGATGCGCTGCTCACCCGCGTCTACGGCACAGTCCCCGAGCTGGTGCCGGGCAGCGAATGGAACTGGCAAGGCAAGCTGCTCGCGCTCGGCGTGACGCTGGCGATCGCGGCGCTCCCGCTGTTCGGGTGGCGCCGGGTGGGCCTGACGCTGGCGCAGGCGCCGGGAAGCCTGAGAGCCGCTCTGCCCGTCCTGTTGCTCTACTGCGCCTTCTTCGTCGCCATCGCCGCGGCCTTGCCGAGCGAACCGGCCGGCGGCGAACATATCGCATTCCAGCTCACCATGCCGGGCCTGGAAGAGGAACCATTCTACCGGGGCATCCTGCTGTACGCGCTTGACCGGGCGTTTACCGGACGCCTGCGCTTCCTGGGCGTCGACTGGGGCTGGGGCGCCGTCCTGTCATGCCTTCTGTTCGGCATGGCGCACGCCTTCGGTTTCTCGCACGGGAGCTTTTCGTTCGACCTGCTCACCATGGCGTTGACCGCGCTCCCCTCGTTCATCGCCGTCTGGCTGAGGTTGCGGACCGGCAGCCTGTTGCTTCCGATCGTGCTGCATAATTTCGGGAACGCCATATTGATACTCATTTAGAAGCAGCCGCCTGGGAATGCACGCAGGGCAAGGCCGCCGCGGCGGCCGCGAGCGTGCGCAATCGAGCAATCAGGCGTTGGGGCAAGAAGCGACTCGAGTCTCGAAGCGGTCGCCGCTCTTGTCCGTGTAACGGTGGGTCATGGTTGCGCCCATCCGGATCAGCCGGAGCGTCATCTCCTGGGCGCACAAGGCGGTCTGGTTGCTGACCTGCATCTGCGAGCGGGCGTTCTCGATTTCACTCGCGGGGAGGTCCTGGTCGATCGCCATCGCGTAGATGATGTTGGTCCCCTCGTGCGTGATCGCGGTGAGGGTCGTCACGTCGTCGACGCGCATCGGCAGCTGCGGGCTGATCTGGTGGATGGCGGCCGCGATCTGATATTCCAGCGACGATTCCTTCTGGCCGCATGCCGTCGTCAGGGCCGCCGCGGCCGCAGCCAGCGCGAAGAGCGTCCTTCGAGCGGAGCCTTTCATGGACAGTGTCCCCATTGCATGCACGCAAGGTGTCGCGCCTGAACCCGACGGCGTCAATCCTGTCCCGTTGCAACGCTCGCCCCATATCGGTTACCTGCCGACATGAGCAGAGCGGCGGGACTCATCGGCATGATCAGCCTCCTTTGCGGCGCGCTGATCGGCGTCTACGCGATCATGGAAGCGGTCTACGCGATGCTCGGCTACCCCACCGTCCGGTTCCGGGGCACCGATCTCGATGCCGATTGGCGCACCGCGGGCGCCCTCGCCGGAGTGGCGGTCGTCTTCCTCGGCCTCGCCTGGCTGATGAACCGCATCAGCCGGCGCTGACGCAAGCGGCGCGCCGCGCGACAAGCGGATCTCCGCGGCGGCGACAATCGCATAAAATTCCGCTATTCCGCCGTCGAGGCGGTATCGGATCATGGCGCTCTCTGAAGCCGGCTTTTGGGTATGTGCGGCCCTGGTCGTAGCGGCGATGCTTTACCTTCGCCGGACGGTTGGCGCACGGCGTCGGCTTCGCGCCGGAATCTTGCTGTTCGTCCTCGGATGGGCAGGCCTACTCCTCGGACTCGCGCTTTCGGATAGCGCCGTCTTCCAGTCCGAAACCGTGGCCAAGGTGTGGGTCGGCGCATGGGCGGCAGCCATCGTCGTCGCGATCCTGTTTCTCGCCACAGCCGCTTCCGAGTGGCTGGGCCTGCGCCGTCCCCGTCACCAGCGCCGCCGCTTTCCGCCGTTCCGCTAATCCGGCGGCTGACACGAAGTCGACCGAGAAGCTCGCGACCGTTGCCGCAATGCTTGCGGGCGTCGCGGGAATCTCCCTCTATTCGTTCAGCGCCATCCGGTTGGCGTAGAAGTCGGCCTCGTTGTCGGCAGCGAGCGGATCGAGGTTGGCGAGCGCCACGACAACGGCGTCGAGCTCCGGAAAGACCCGGAAGGCCGCGTTCATGCCTGGCGCACCGCCGCCGTGGCCCCAGTTGCGCGTCGGACCCTGCCCGCCGATCCAGAAACCGAACCCGTACCAGCCGTCGGGGCGTTGCGGCGAGGTCGCCTGGTCGAGCATTGGGCGCGAGAGTAGCCTTCCCGAACGCAGCGCCTCGCCGAAGCGGATGAGATCCGCCGCCGTCGTATAGCCGCCGCCCGCCGCCGAGCCGCGGTACGGCAGCGTATCGGCATTGTCGACGAGGCGCCCTTCCCTTCGCGTATAGCCGTGCGACCGGTTCGGAACGGCGTCGGTCTCCGGAAGCGAGCCGGTGGCCGTCATTCCGGCGGGCCTGAAGATGTGCTCGTCGACGTAGCTGTAATAATCCTCGCCGCTCACCACCTCGACGATCCGCCCGAGCAGGACGAAGCCGTAATTGGCGTAAGCGTTCCTGCCTTCCTCGCTCGTGTCGGGCGCACGGTTGCCGAACAGCGTCACATAGTCGGCCAGCGTCCGCGTCCGGAGCCGCTGCGCCTCATATTCGGGCGTGAAGATGTCGCCGGCGCCGCCGGTGTGCGACAGCAGCTGGCGGATCGTCACAGACCTGGCGAAGTCGCGATTGGGATAGTCGGGAAGGTAGGTTCCGACCGGCGCGTCGAGGGCGATCCGGCCCTGCTCGACGAGCTGAAGCACGCCGACGGCGGTGAACATCTTGTTGGCGGACCCGATGCGGAACCGAGTGTCCATCGTCACCGGCACACCGGCCGCTCTGTCCGCCATCCCGGACGCGCTCTGGTAGATGACCCTGCCGTGGCGCGCGACCATGATCGTTCCGGCGAAGCGGTCGGCGGCGACGTCCTGCGCCAGCTTGCGCGCCATCGCGCGGTGAAGCTCGGCGCGGGGCAGGCGGGGGATCGCAAATTCAGGCGGCCGGTCGGTGGGCCCCAGT
>DASZEO010000416.1:0-2578 GCA_035940755.1 Allosphingosinicella sp.
GGACTCCTCGAAGGCAGGAGCGACGAGCCTATCACCAAAGTTTGCGGCACCGCAACACAGGCCGCGGCCGCTGCCGCTGTTCCTCGCCATGCTGCGCGAACAGACTGCAGCAAATCCGCAGCGGATGAAGCGCGCGCTCGAGGGGCTGCGGCGCTATCAGGAAGCCGAGCGGGCGCCGCCCCCGCCGCTGCTGGCGGCGGTGGCGCAGGTCGCCGGGGCGGCGCTTCGCGATTACGGTGGAACCGGGCCGCCCGTGCTGTTCGTGCCGTCGCTGATCAATCCGCCGAGCATCCTCGATTTGAGCGAAGAGCGCTCGCTGCTGCGCTGGCTGGCGGGGCGCGGCGGCCGGCGGGTGCTGCTGCTCGATTGGGGCTGGCCCGACGAGAAGCGCAAGGCGCTCGGCGTAGCCGGCCACGTGGAGCGGATCCTGCTGCCGCTCCTGCACGAACTCGACGAGACCGCGGACCTGATCGGCTATTGCCTCGGCGGGACGATGGCGGCCGCAGCGGCGCAGCTCGTGCCGATTCGCAGCCTGACAGCTATCGCCGCGCCCTGGCATTTTTCCGGCTTCCCCGCCGATGCCCGCGCGAAGCTCGCCCGCCTGTGGGACGATTCCCGCCCCGCCGTGGACGCGTTGGGCGTCCTGCCGATGGAGGCGCTGCAAAGCGCGTTCTGGAGCCTCGATCCGGCCAGGACCGTCGCCAAGTTCGAATCCTTTGCCGACATGACGGGCGAGCAAGCCGCGAGCTTCGTGACCCTGGAAGATTGGGCAAACGACGGACCGCCGGTGGGCGGAGCAGCCGCGCGCGAGCTGTTTGAGGATTTCTTCGTCGCCGACCTTCCCGGCACCCGGCAGTGGCGCGTCGGCGGCGGCCTCAGCGATCCGAACGCGCTGCAGATGCCCATCCTCAACATCGTTTCCACCAGCGACCGAATCGTCCCGAGCGCAAGCGCAATGGGCGTCGGCGAGAGACTGGAACTGGCGCAGGGCCATGTCGGGATGGTGGTCGGCTCACGGGCGAAGGAGGCGCTTTGGGAGCCGCTCGCCGACTGGCTTTCCCGCACTGCAGCAAAGTGCTAGGCGCCGCCCCATCCCCAGCTCCCGGAGACCCGCAGCCATGACCGACGTCGTCATCACCGCCGCCAAGCGAACGCCCGTGGGTGCCTTCCTCGGCGCTTTCGCGGCCACGCCGGCGCACGAGCTCGGCCGCGTCGCGATCGAGGCGGCGCTGCAGCAGTCGGGCGTTGCGGCGGACGAGGTCTCGGAGGTGATCCTCGGCCAAGTCCTCACGGCGGCCCAAGGCCAGAATCCCGCCCGCCAGGCCTCGATGGCCGCGGGCATCCCCAAGGAGATCCCGGCCTGGGGCGTCAACCAGGTGTGCGGCTCGGGCCTCCGCGCCGTCGCGCTCGCCAGCCAGGCCATCCAGACCGGCGATGCTGCGGTTGTGGTGGCTGGGGGGCAGGAGAATATGAGCCTTTCCACCCACGCCCAGCATATCCGCGCCGGCACCAAGATGGGCGGGCTCGAGCTGGTCGACACGATGATCAAGGACGGCCTCACCGACGTCTTCAACGGCTATCACATGGGCATCACAGCGGAGAACCTGGCGGAGCAATATCAGGTCACCCGCGACGACCAGGACGCCTTTGCCGCCGCGTCCCAGCAAAAAGCCTCGCGGGCACGGGCCGAGGGGCGTTTCCGCGAGGAGATCGCCGGAGTGAGCGTCAAGACCCGCAAGGGCGAGAACCTGGTCGAGAGCGACGAATATATTCGCGACGGCGTCGAGCAGTCGGCATTGGCCGGCCTAAGACCCGCCTTCAGGAAGGACGGGACCGTCACCGCCGGCAATGCTTCCGGCCTCAACGACGGCGCCGCCGCTTTGGTGCTGATGAGCCGCGAGGAAGCCGAGCGCCGCGGCGCTCCCGTTCTCGCCCGAGTCGCCAGCTGGGCCTCGGCCGGCGTCGATCCGTCGATCATGGGCATCGGTCCGGTGCCGGCGACGAAGCGGGCGCTCGAAAAAGCCGGCTGGTCGATCGGCGACCTCGATCTCATCGAAGCCAACGAAGCTTTTGCTGCCCAGGCGCTGGCGGTCGGCAAGGAGCTCGGCTGGGGCGCCGAGAAAGTGAACGTCAACGGCGGCGCGATCGCCATCGGCCACCCCATCGGCGCCAGCGGTGCGCGCGTCCTCACCACGCTGCTCTACGAGATGGGCCGCCGCGATGCGAAGAAGGGCCTCGCCACGCTCTGCATCGGCGGCGGCATGGGCATCGCCCTTTGCGTCGAGCGGGACTGACGGCGGCGGACCGCGGCTGAACTCATTGCCGCCGCGGAACGGTCGCCCCGTCTGGAGGTTCTCCGGCGCGGAGGCCGAACGGCGTGAATATCAAGGCATTCGAATCGATGACCCGGGTCGGCTTCGCGGCGCGCGGGACCATGTACATTCTGATCGGATACCTCGCGCTGCGCAGCGGGCGGACCGAGGATTCGTCGGGAATCATGGAATATCTGGAGAGCGGCGGAGGCAGGGTCGTGCTGGCGGCGATGACGGTAGGCTTCTTCGCCTACGGCTCGTGGCGC
>DASZEO010000417.1:0-3184 GCA_035940755.1 Allosphingosinicella sp.
ACCTCTGCCAGGAAGGTCTCCTGCTTGACCGGAGCGATCAGGAAGCCGAGCGCGTCTTCTTCCCACCGCGGCGACGCGGGCTCCGCGGCCACCGCCCGCAACTTGGATTTTCCGGCTGACGCAGCACCCATCTTCCCGCCTCCCGATGCGCGCCTGTTCTACCGGGGCGGCCGCGGCTCAGGAAGCTTGAATTTGGCGAGCAGAGTCTCAGCGCGGCGGGTCGGGCGGCGGCGGAAGCGGATCGGCGTAGAGCTCCAGCGCCGCTTCGAGGACGCGCAGGGTCGCTGTCGAAGGCGCGGAGAGGCGTTTCTGCTCGAGCGGCTCGCGAAAGGCGGCAAGCACGGCCCGAGCGGCGGCGGCGAGGAGCAGCTCGCGCGGCGAATAGGCGCTGACGTCGCCGGAGGTCACCGAGGGGCGCCGCGCCGGCGGCGGTTCTCTCGCCGTGCCCCACCCCTGATCGTCGCCCACCGCATTCCGGGCGACACGCCAAATTTGCGCGCGACAAAGGAATTGGCCATATGCGATGCGGTTCTCGGGGGCGCAGAAGTCGCTTCCCTGTTCAGCGTTTTACGTTGGGTTGTCAAGCGGGGCTTTTCGAAACAGATGAGTTTTGGCGCGCGACTGGCTGAAGAACGCAAGAGGCTCGGGCTCAAACAGGCGGAGTTCGCCGATCTGGTCGGCACCGACGTCCCCAAGCAGAGCCTCTACGAAAATGACCGGCGGGAGCTGCGGGCGGATTATCTTGCCCGGCTGGCCGAGGCGAAGGTGGATATCGTCTATATCCTCACCGCCCGCCGCAACGAGGGGGAGTGGCTTAACCACGGCGCCAGCGATTTGCTGTCGGCCTACTTCTCGCTTCCGCCGGAGGTGCAGCAGGCGCTGGGGGAGCTGGCGCGCTCGCTCAAGGAGCAATTCATCCGGGAGCCGCGCCCGACCCTGCACACGCGCAGGACCGACTACCGCACCCACGGCGCCTCTTCGGGCGGCCGCTAGAACAAGGTCGTGACGGTGCCGCTCACGCGGTAAGCCGAGTCGATCCGGAACAGCGCGCGCCAGCGGTCGAACGTCGCGCACGGATGCGAAATGCCGAAGCCGACCAGATCGCCGACCGAAAGGGCGCCGGCGGGATCGCGAAGGCTGAGGTGCTGATCCCACATCGAGACGACCTCCAGATCCTCAGCACGCAGCGGCTCCGAAACGCTGCCCGGCCGATGCCGCCAGAGCGGCCGCGGCGGCTCGACGTCGAACGACAGGTCGCGCTTGCCGGCAGCGACGATCGCCAGCCCCGGCTCCGGCACCGACAGCACCACGCTCCAGACCTCGAGAGCGTGGCGCAGGTCCGGCAGCCCCGGCAGCGGCGCGCCGCCGGGGCGGGTGAGGCGCTCGTAAATGCCGCTGTCGTGCGTGACGTAGCAGCCGGGCCGAATCACCCGCTCGACCGGCAGGCCCTCCAGCTCGACCGGCAGCTTCGCCTCGCACAGATCGAGAAACGCCGATCCCCCCGCCGACATCAAAATCGCGCCCTCGGCGAAAAGCCGCGCCCGGGCGATCTCGCCTGCGGCGGCAAGCGAGACGTCGAGGATCGTCCCGGCTTGCGCTCGCCCGGCGCCGCGCATTGAGATGCCCTCGAACGTCTCCACGCCGCGAATCACCAGCTGGGGCAAGGCGTGGATATGCCGCGCCAGCACGACCGCCTCCTCTGCGCTGCGCACGCCGGCGCGGCCCCCCGCTGCGCCGGTCTCGATCAGCACCTGAAGCCGCGGCGAGCAGTCCGAGGCCTCGCCCGCTGCCGCCAACCTGTCCGCCCCCGCGGCCGAATCGACGAGGCAGTAGAAGTCGAAGCCGGGATCGGCCGCGACTTCGCTCAGCACGAACTCGAGGTCGGCCGCGCCGGCAAGCTGGTTGGCGAGAAAGATGCGCTTCACCCCCAAACGGCGGTAGACGCGGACATGATGGGCGGTGGCGGCGGTGAGGCCCCAGGCGCCGGCTTCGAGCTGCATCGCGAACAGCTCCGGGCTCATCGTCGTTTTGCCGTGGGGGCAAAGGTGCGCGCCGATCCGGTCGGCAAAGGTCTGCATCTCGCGGATGTTGTGCGCCAGCGCCTCGTCGCGGATGACGGCGGCCGGCATCATCAGCTCGCCGTTCAGCAGGTTGAGCCCGAGCCGCGCCAGCTCGGGCCCGGTCAGTCCCTCGGCCCGCGGCGGCAGGCCCTTGATTCGCCAGTCGAGGTGCGGCTCGTTCAGGCGTCCGCCTTCGCAGGGATCACTCCGCGGCGCATCTGGTCGAGCTCGATCGATTCGAACAGCGCCTTGAAATTGCCTTCGCCGAAGCCTTCATTGCCTTTCCGCTGGATGATCTCGAAGAAGATCGGACCGATCATGTTCTCGGTGAAGATCTGGAGCAGGAGGCCTTCGCCGGTCTCGGGCGAGCCGTCGATCAGGATGCGCCGGTCGCGCATCGCCTGCACGTCGTGGCCGTGGCCGGGCAGGCGCTGGTCGATCATGTCGTAATAGGTGTCGGGGCTGTCCTGGAACTTGACGCCGTTCGCCCGAAGCGCGTCGACGGTTCGGAAAATGTCGTCGGTGGCAAAGGCAAGGTGCTGGATTCCCTCGCCTTTATATTCCTTCAGATATTCTGCGATCTGGCTGTAATCGTCCTGGCTTTCGTTCAGCGGGATGCGGATCTTGTCGTCGGGCGCGGTCATCGCGCGCGACAAGAGGCCGGTCTGCTGTCCTTCGATGTCGAAATAGCGGATTTGCCTGAAATTGAACACGCGCTCATAAAACTGCGCCCAGTGATCCATCCGCCCGCGGTTCACATTGTGGGTAAGGTGGTCGAGCGTGTGGAGGCCGGCGCCCGGGCCGCATTGGCCGATGGTTTCGAATTCCTCCTCGTAGAGCCGCCGGGCGGCCGCTCGATCGACCAGGTAGAGGTAGGAGCCGCCAATGCCCTCGAGCACGGGAAGGTCGAGGTCGCCCTTTGTGGCGACGGCGCCGCGCTCGACCGCCAGCGCCAGCGCCTTCGCGCCGTCGGCGACCCGGAAAGCCATCGCGCTTGCTGACGGGCCATGGGCTTGCCGGAATTCGGCGCCATGGCCGCCCGGCTCCATGTTGAGCAGGAAGTGGATGTCGCCCTGGCAATAGTGCCGGATCGCCCTGCTTCGATGGTCGCCGATATGGGTGAA
>DASZEO010000418.1:0-4209 GCA_035940755.1 Allosphingosinicella sp.
CGGAGCACGGCCGACGCGGCGCGTTTCCGCGAGACTTCGGCGCGGATCCGGATCGTCAAGGGCGAATGGAGCGACACTGCGGCGGCCGAGCGCGATGTCGAGGCGGATTACCTCCGCCTGGTTACGGGGCTCGCGGGGCGAGCGGCACCGGTGGCTGTGGCAACGCACGACCCGTCCCTGGCGGAGCGCGCGCTCCGGATATTGCTGGCAGCGGCGACACCGTGCGAGCTGGAGCAGCTGCGCGGCCTGCCCAACCGTCGCACCATGGCCGTCGCCCGGCGGCTCGGCGTGCCGGTGCGGGTTTATGTGCCGTTCGGCCCCGGCTGGTGGCCCTACGCGCTCGACAAGGCGCTGGCCCGCCCTCACCTGCTTTCGTGGATGATCAGCGACCGCCTCGGATCCGAGGCCTGAAGGTAACCGCCGCGGCGGCGTTTTACGAAGGGAGCTGGCGCGCCCGGAAGGATTCGAACCTCCGGCCCCCAGATTCGTAGTCTGGTGCTCTATCCAGCTGAGCTACGGGCGCGCGGAGGCTGCGACATAGGGGTTGGCGGTGAGGCACGCAAGCCCCGCCGCCCGCGGCCGAGGCCGCTGTTGCGGCGGCCGGAGCGCGCGCATAGGGAGTCCGGATGGGCTGCCACTCCCGCCTCCATCCGTTGCTCGTCACCGCGTCGCTCGCCGTTGCCGGATGCGCGGCGGACGGCGATTTTCCCTCGCTGGCGATGCGGCCCGCAGAACTGGAGCGGTCGATGGAGCCGCCGGTCCGCGCACCCGTCGAGGTCCCTTCCGATGCCGCGCTGCGGGCGCGGATCGGCGAGCTCGTCGCCGCGGCCAATGCCGGCGAGCGCGAGTTCGGCGCGGCTTACCCGGTCGCCGAAGCGGCCGTGCGGGCGGCCGGAGCGCCGGGATCGGAAAGCTGGGTCGCCGCCCAGCAGGCCTTGTCGAGGCTCGAGGGGACGCGCCAGGCGACGACCAGGGCGCTCGGCGACCTCGACCAGCTCACCCTCAGGCGCGCAGACCAGCCGATCAGCGCCGAGGATTATGCCGCCCTCACCGCTGCCGTGGCCGATGTCGAGCGGATCGCGGCCGGCCAACAGGAGCGCTACGACCGGCTCCGGACTCGACTCAGCGGCCGCTGAGAGCTGCCGAGTGGCGCTTGGCGAGCGCCACATAATGGGCGACGCCGAGCCGCATCCCCTCGATGTCCTCGGCACTCAGGTCACGGACGTAGCGCGCCGGCCGGCCGGCCCAGAGCTGCCCCGACGGGATGCGCTTGCCGGGCGTCAGCATCCCGCCGGCCGCCAGCATGGCGTCCCCTTCTATCTCGCAGCCGTCCATGACGATCGAGCCAAGGCCGACGAAGGCCCGGTCGTGGAGGATGCAGCCGTGGATCATCGCGAGGTGGCCGATCAGCACTTCCTCGCCGATCAGGCAGGGGAAGCCCTCGGCGGGCCCGCCCGGCCGCGGCGGATCGACGTGGATGATCGTGCCGTCCTGAACGTTGCTGCGCGCGCCGATGCGGATCAGGTTCATGTCGCCGCGAAGCACGCAATTGTACCAGATGCTGGCTTCGGGGCCGAGCTCGACATTGCCGATCACCCGCGCTCCGGGCGCGACGAAAGCGGCGGAGTCGATCCGCGGCTCCACGCCTTCGAAGGGGATCAGGCCAGCCACTGCTCGCGCCTCAGCAAATAGACCACGACGGGGCCTTCCGCCCAATCCGGGCCGGAATAATCGAGGTCCGCCCGCCGGGTCATTCCCAGCCGCTCCATCAGCCCCCAGCTCGGCGCATTCTCCGCCACCGTCAGCGCCACTACCCGCTCGGCGCCCAAGGGGCCGAACGCGTGGTCGAGGGAAGCGATGGCGCTTTCCTTGGCATAGCCCTGCCCCCACGCATCCTCGCGCAGCCGCCAGCCTATCTCCAGCTCGCCTTCCACCGGACTGTCCTCATCATCGGCGATCTTGAGCCCGCAAAAGCCGAGCAGCTCGCCGTCTGCCTTGCGCTCGACCGCCCAGAAGGTGAAGCCGCGCTCCCACTGCCACCGCATCATGCGCGTTTCGACCGTTTCGCGCACATCCTCGTCGCTGCGGACGCCGCCGAGCCAGCGCATCACGGCCGGCGTGTTGGTGTGGCGGATGAAGGGCTCCACGTCCTCCGGCCGCCAGTCGCGCAGCAGCAGCCGCGGCGTCTCGATCACGCGCGCCTCAATGGAACATCCGCGGCAACAGGCTGCGATAGTTGATGATCGGCAGGATCGAGGCGTGATCGTCGCTCCAGCCGGAAAAGCCGGGCTGGGTGTCGAGCACGGTCCAGTTCCCGCTGTCCGCGCCGCTCAGCTGCACCAGCCGGTCGATCGTCGCGGGGTTGCGCGACAGGGCGATCCACACAGACAAAGTCGCATTGGCGACCTCCTCCTCCTCGGTGGGGACATATTCGAGCATGGCCGCCGTCCATCCGCCTTGCTGAGCGAGATCGGCGACGACCGGCTTGAGGTCGAGATAGCGGTTGGAGATGTGATAGAGGATGATGCCGTCGCGCTGCACGGTGCGGCCGTAATCGGCCAGCGCCTCGCGCGTGAGCAGGTGCATCGGCACCGCGTCCGACGAAAAGGCATCGAGCGCGAGAATGTCGAGCGAGTTGGGCGGTTCGTTGCGAAGGCTCAGGCGCGCGTCGCCGAGCACGATGCGGGCCCGCGGCGCGCAGCGGCTGAGGAAGCTGAAGCGGGTCCGCGCCACCTGCACCATCGCCGGGTCGATCTCGAACACGGTCCAGCTTTCGCCGGGCTGGAAATAGCAGGAGAGCGTGCCGCTGCCGAGGCCGACGACCCCCACGCGTGCGTGCGGTCCGTAAAGGGCGGTCGCGTTGGTCAGCGCGATGCCGACGCCCGAGCGGCGGGCATAATAAGAGGTGGGCAGCCGCTCGAGCCCGGGCTCGAGGTTCTGGATGCCGTGCAGCGTGGTGCCGTGGGTGAGCACGCGCGCCGTGCCGTCATAGCGCTCGCTGACCTCGTAGATGCCGAAATAGGACCGGGTGCGGTCGCCCGTGCCGCTGCGCGCAAGGATCGACCAGCCGCCATAGCTCAGCATCAGCGCCGCCAGCGCGGCGGCAAAGGCGAAGCGCCGGCCGAGGCAGGCGAGCGCCATCAGCGACACGGCGATGCTCCCCGCCATTGCCATCCCCTGCGAGTGGCCGAGGAGGCCGCGCTCCGCTGCGAAAGAGAGGATGAATGCAAGGAAAGGCACGGCGATCGAAAGGAGGCGGGTCCAGCGTTCTGGCCACGGCACGAGCGCATATTGCGGCACCAGAGCGGCGGCCGCGAGGACCAGCAGCGGATGCTCATAGGCCCAGTCGAACAGCAACGGCGCGACGATCGCGCAGAACAGGCCGCCGAGCATTCCGCCGAACGACATGGCGAGGTAGAAGCGGGTCAGGTGACCGACGGCGGGGCGAAGCCGGAACAGCTCGGAATGAAGTGCCACCGCGATCGCGAACAGCAGCAACAGGCCGAGCGTCGCCGAAAAGAAGGGATTCTGGGTGCCGGTGCTGAACGCCAGGCCGCCGGCGATGAGGATGATCAGCGGAGCCACTGTAGTGATCAAAGTGGCCGGGCCGCGCCGCTGGGCGAAGGCGACGACGAAGCTCAGCAAATAGAGGCTCAGCGGCAGCGCCCACAGCAGCGGCATGGCGACGATGTCGGTGGTGAGATGGGTGGTGGTCGAGAGCATCAGCCCCGACGGCACCGCCGCCAGCACCACCCAGTGGAGCATCTGGCGCGCCGTCGGCGCCGGCGCCGTCTCTTCCGGCACCGCCTCCACCGCTTCCGCCGGTACCGTCAGCGCGCAGGCGGCAACGAGCAGCACCAGCAGCGCGTAAAGGCCGGTCCACAGCCAGCTCTGCTCGTGGAGCGTCATCAGCGGCTCGACGATGAGCGGGTAGGAGATCAGGCCCGCGAAGCTGCCCAGGTTCGACGCCGCGTAGAGCGGATACGGGTCGCCGCGGCTGGTCTCGAGCGCGTACCAGCGCTGCATCAGCGGCGCCTGCGCCGAGACGATGAAGAAGAGCGGGCCGATCGAGCTCAGCAGGAACCACGGCACCCAGAAAACCGGCGGCACGTCGGTCGGCGGCACCGCCGAGGAAAGGCCGATCGGAAGCCAGAGCGAGGCGAGGCCGAACAGCACGACATGGATGCCGACCTGCTTGCGCGGGCCGAG
>DASZEO010000419.1:0-6100 GCA_035940755.1 Allosphingosinicella sp.
GCTCGCTATCCAGGGGCTGCAGCTGCGCCTCCAGCCCCATGACGACGTCGAGGTGGTCGACACCTGCTCGAACGGGCGGGAGGCGATCCGATCGATCAAGACCCACAAGCCGGACCTGGTGTTCCTCGACATCCAGATGCCGGGCTTCGACGGCTTTTCCGTGATCCAGGGGCTGATGGAGGTCGAGCCGCCTTTGTTCGTCTTCGTCACCGCTTATTCCGACCATGCGTTGCGGGCGTTCGAAGCGCAGGCGGTCGATTATCTGATGAAGCCCGTCGACGAGGCGCGGCTGGCCGACACGCTCGACCGGGTCCGCCAGCGGCTTGCCGAGAAGCGCGGAGTGGAAGAAGTGGACCGCCTCAAGGAGGTGCTCGCCGAGGTCGCGCCCGACGCGGTCGGGCAGGTGGACGGGGTCGAGGACGCGCACTCGTCCAACCGCTACGAGCGGATGATCAACATCAAGGACCGCGGCCAGATTTTCAGGGTCGACGTCGACAGCATCGAGAAGATCGACGCCGCGGGCGACTATATGTGCATCTATACCGGCGACAACACTTTGATCCTGCGCGAGACGATGAAGGACCTCGAGAAGCGCCTCGACCCGCGCCGGTTCCAGCGTGTCCACCGCTCCACCATCGTCAATCTCGACCAGGTCAAGCAGGTCAAGCCGCACACCAACGGCGAATGCTTCCTGGTGTTGGGCTCCGGCTCCCAGGTGAAGGTGTCGCGCAGCTACCGGGACGTCGTGGCGAGGTTCGTCCACTAGGCCGAAGGTCAGACCGGAGGGGGCGCGTGACTCAAGCGGAAAAGGCCCGCCTGTTCGCGTCGCTGCATAAACCCGGCACGCCGGTGATCCTGTTCAACGCCTGGGACGCGGGCAGCGCCAAGGCAGTCGCGGAAGCGGGCGCCCCGGCGATCGCGACCGGCAGCGCGTCGGTCGCCGCCGCCCAGGGCTATCGCGATGCCGAGGCGCTGCCGCTCGAGCTGGCGCTGGCCAATGCGGCCCGCATCGCCGAGGCGGTCGAGCTGCCGGTGACGATCGACTTCGAGGGCGGCTATGCGGTCGAGCCGGAGCCGCTGGCGCAGAACATGGCGCGGCTGGCGGCGACGGGCGCGGTCGGCTGCAATTTCGAGGACCAGGTGATCGGAGGCGAAGGTCTCCACCCGGTGGCGAAGCAGGCGGAGCGGATTAAGGCGGCGCGGACGGCCGTGGGGGCAGAATTCTTCATCAACGCCCGGACCGACATCTTCCTCAAGGCCAAACCTGACACGCACGACGGGTCCAAGGTGGAAGAGGCGCTGGACCGCGCGCGGGCCTATGCCGAAGCGGGCGCGAGCGGCTTATTCGTGCCGGGGCTCATCGACCTCCCGCTGCTCGAGCGGCTGTGCGCAGGCTCGCCGCTTCCGGTGAACTTCATGGCCTTCCCCGGCGCGCCCTCGGCCGAAGCCGTCGTGCCGGCTCGTGTTGCGCGGATCAGCCACGGGCCGTTTCCCCACAGGCTGGCGATGAAGGCTCTGAAAGAGGCGGCCTCGGCTATTTATTCGGTGTGAGACCGGCCCGGCGCGAGCTACTCGGCCTTGGCGCGAAACAGCGTGCCGAGGCTGAAGAAGGCGCCGCCGGGGCCGGATTTGAGTACCGTGGCGCGGAACAGCCGCGAAGAGGCCCGGATGACGATGACGATCCACAGCACCTGCCAGGCCAGCGCCAGCAGATGCGGCCAGAGCGACGGCGATATGGCGGCGTGGGCGACCATCGACAGCGGCGAGCTGAACGGCAGGATGTAAGCGGTCCAGTACATCGCTCCGCCTTCGTCGCCGACCACCGACATCGCCAACAGGAAGACGAAGACCTGAAGCATCGTCACGGGCATCGAGAGCGTCTGGATCTCGCGGATGTTGCTCGCCTGCCCGCCGATGCCGAGGAACAGGGCGCCCAGCAGCATGTAATTGGCGGCGTAATAAAGGAAGACGAGCAGGAAGAAGACCGGCCACCCGACCGCCGGCCCGGCATCCGGCAGGTGAACCCAGTTCTGAAGCACCTGGAAGAACAGGTACCCAAGGCCGAGCATGCCGCCCCACAGGCTGAGGCCGACGAGCGAGATGCCGAGCATCGCCACCAGCTTGCCAAGGAACACCGCGTCGAGCGGCACCGCGGCGGCGAGCACCTCGATGACCTTGTTCGATTTCTCCTCGGCAAGGTTCGACAGCAGCAGGGTCGCCAGCAGCACGGTGACGCCGAAGATCAGCGTCTGGCTGGTCTGGGCGATGGTGCGCCGGATCATCTGCAGGTTGCCGGCCGCCTGCTGGGTGACGACGCGCTGGATCGCCACCTGGGGCGGCGCGGCGCCGCTTCGCTCCAGAGCCGCGGATCGGCGGGCCATGTCGACGACGAGCTGGAGCCGCCGGGTCACGGTCTCTTCGACCTTGGAAGGGCCGGTGAGCGTCGGTTGATCGAGCGTGCCGCTGAACACGGCCGAATAGCCGCCCTGCTCGTCGGCCAGCAGCCGCCTCGCCTGGACGGCGACGTTCTCCGCCGGCTGCACCGCCTGGAGCTTGGGGAAGCTGCGCTCGGTCATGCCGTCGACGAGCCGCTGCCGAGCGGCGTTGAGGGCCTGAACCGTGGCGCTGTCGGCGATCACCGCAACCACCGGCTGGGAGGCGCTGAGCTCGTTGCGCTCGGCCATGGTTCCGGCGGCAAAGGCGGCGCCGAACACCACCAGCGGCACCAGCAGGAACAGGATGAAGCTGCGCGAATAGACGGTGGCGATGAAGTCGCGCCGGGCGATCACCCAGGCGGCGTCGAACAGGCTCATCATGCCGCAACCCCCAGCCCGCCTTGGCTTTGCTCCATTTCGCGCGCTGCGGCTTCGCCGGCGATGGTAACGAACGCGTCGTGCAGGCCGGGCCGCTCGATGGACAGCTCCTCGATGCCCGCCCCGCCGTCGATCAGCGCCCTGAGCAGCGGCTCCACGCCCTGCCGAGGAAGCTCGAACTCCCAATAGCCGTTGTCGGCCGAAGCGCCGGCCGGCAGGGCCGAGCGCCAGGCGCCGTCGGCGGCCCGGGTGCGCAGCCGCACCTGCGGCCGAAGCCGGTCACGCGCCTCGGCGACCAACCCTTCGAAGCGGATCTGCCCGCCGGCGATGATCGCGATCCGCTCGCACAGCCGCTCCGCATGGGAGATGACGTGGGTCGAGAAGATCACCGTCGTCCCGGAAGCCGCCTCCTCGCGGATCAGATGCTCCAGCCGCCCCTGGTTGATCGCGTCGAGCCCGGAAAACGGCTCGTCGAGGACAACCAGGCGCGGCTTGTGGACGATCGTGCCGAACAGCTGGATCGTCTGCGCCATGCCCTTGGACAGGCTCTTGATCGGCTTTTCGACATAATCGGCCAAGCCGTTTTCGCGCAGCAGGATCTCCGCCCGCTTGCGGCCGACCTCGAGCGGCAGGCCGCGAAGCGCGCCCATGAAGGCGATGGCGTCGCGGGTGTGCATCGCCGGGTAGAGGCCGCGCTCCTCGGGCAGGTAGCCGACGATCTTCGCCGCCTCCAGCGGCCGCTCGTGGCCGAGCAAAGTGCGGCGGCCCTCGTCGGGGTCGATGATTCCCAGCAGCATGCGCAAAGTCGTCGTCTTTCCGGCGCCATTCGGGCCGAGAATGCCGTATATGCTGCCTTCGGGAACGGCGAGATCGATGCCCCGGACCGCCGGCTTGCCGTCGAATGCCTTGAAAAGCCCCTTGGCCTCTATAGCTAAAACGCCGGTCACGCTGCCTTGTCGTCCCCTCTCGGCAAGTAAAATCGGTAAAGCGGAGATAGATTTGGAAGGCAAGTCAAAGCTGCGCGAGGCCCTGGAGGAGAAGGCGGCGGAGCTTGGATTCGCCGCCGTCGGGGTCGCGCGCGCCGACGCAGCTCCGCAGACGGCGGCGCGGCTCGAAGCGTGGCTCGCCTCCGGCGCGCATGGCGACATGATGTGGATGGAGGAGACGGCGGCGCGGCGGGGCTCGCCGGCGGTCCTTTGGCCGGAGGTGAAGACGATCATCTCGCTGGGCATGAGCTATGCGCCGGCGGCCGATCCGCTCGCGCTCGCCGAGCGGCCGGAGCGGGGCCGGATCTCCGTCTATGCGCAGGGCGCCGATTATCACGACGTCATCAAGAAGGCCCTGAAGGCGCTGGCGCGCTGGCTCGTCGCCGAAGCGGCATGCGACCTCAAGGTGTTCGTCGACACGGCGCCGGTCATGGAAAAGCCGCTGGCGGAGGCGGCGGGGCTGGGCTGGCAGGGCAAGCACACCAACCTGGTCAGCCGCCGCGACGGCAGCTGGCTGTTCCTGGGCGCGATCTACACGACGCTCGAACTCGAGCCCGACATGCCGCACGCCGCGCGTTGCGGGCGCTGCTCGCGTTGCCTCGACATTTGCCCGACGGCCGCCTTCCCGGCGCCGTTCCAGCTCGATGCCCGGCGCTGCATCTCCTACCTCACGATCGAGCATAAAGGCCCGATTCCCGAGGAGTTCCGAGCCGCGATCGGCAACCGCATCTACGGCTGCGACGACTGCCTCGCGGTCTGCCCCTGGAACCGGTTCGCCGATGCCGCGCGGGCGAACAGGGCCTTCCTGCCGCGCGCGGAGCTTGCCGCGCCGGCCCTCGGCGACCTGCTGGCGCTCGACGACGCCGCCTTCCGCACCCTCTTCGCGGGCTCGCCGATCAAGCGGATCGGCCGCAACCGCATGGTCCGCAACGCCGCGATCGCCGCCGGCAACAGCGGGAGGCAGGAGCTGGCGGTGCCGCTCCGGGCACTCACCGGCGATGAGGACCAGGTCGTCGCCGAGGCGGCGCGCTGGGCGCTGGACCGGCTCAGCGAGTCCGCTGCCGCGCGTTGAGCGCGGCGACGCACGAAGCCCGGTCCATGTCGCGGCCGTCCGGAAGGCGGGCGTCGACGTGGGTGACGACGGCCTCGGCACCGGGCCGCGGCGGGTAGAGATAGGCGTCGAGCACGCAGGCGGCGGTCAGGAACTGGAGCTTGCGCGCCGGGCCTTCCCTGAGGTCGAGGTCGGGGCGGCCGAAGTGCGCGATCAGCGCGCGGGCGCTGCTGCCGATCACCTGCTCGAGCCCGGCGCGGCTGTAGGGCGCCGGCGCGGGCGTCACCTCGGGCGCCGGCCGCGGCGTCGATGCGCAGCCGGCGAGGAGCAGCCCGGCCAGCAGAAACGCCCGCGATTGAAGCCGCATCGAACAAACCCTCCCCGCCCGCGTCAAAGGACCATGGATAGCGCGCCGCCTCAAGTCCCGGCGCCGCGCCCGCGCCACGTCCCGCCGCAAGCAAGGGCTGCCGATCCCCTGGCCCTTACGTTATGGAGCCTCCATGCCCAATCTCCCGCCCTTTCACCTGGCCTTTCCGGTCCACGACCTCGACCAGGCCCGAAGCTTCTACGGCGGCCTGCTCGGCTGCCCGGAGGGACGCAGCTCGGCCGAATGGATCGACTTCGACTTTTTCGGGCACCAGATCGTCGCCCACCTCGACCCGGGGCTGGAGCCGCGCCGCCACTCCAACCCCGTCGACGGCCACGACGTGCCGGTGCCGCATTTCGGCGCGGTGCTGCCGATGGAGGAATGGCAGGCGCTGGCGGAGCGGCTGAAGCAAGCGGCGGTGGACTTCGTCATGGAGCCGACCGTCCGCTTCGCCGGCCAGCCGGGCGAGCAGGCTACGATGTTCTTCCTCGACCCCTCCGGCAACGCGCTCGAGATCAAGGCGATGCGCGATCCGGCGAACCTGTTCGCGCCGCAATAAGGGTCATTCGCCGGTGCTGCCGTAGCGGCCGTTCCAGTAGACCAAAGGGTGGATGTCCTCACGGGCGCTGACATCCTCTACGACGCCGATGAAGATGCTGTGCGTGCCGAACTGGTGGTGATCGATGCGCCGGCACAGGATCGCCGCCTGAGCGTCGAGCAGCCGCGGCGGGCGCACGCAGTCATTCTCCCAGCCGGCGACGAAGCGCTGTCCGTGGCGGGTGCGATCGGCGAACATGCGGGCGATCTCTTCCTGATCGCGGTGGAGGACGTTGACGCCGAAATGGGTGATCTCCTCCATCTTGGCGTGCACCGCGGCGGCGCG
>DASZEO010000420.1:0-1749 GCA_035940755.1 Allosphingosinicella sp.
CCGAAGGGGTGCTCACGGTCTGTCCAAAATGCGGCGGCTCGATGCGCGCGATCAGGGAATCGCGGGCGCGGGGCTGGGCCCTGGTGGTGCTCGGCTTGATCATGGTCGGCATGATGGCGGTCATCCTGGTCAACATGTCGCCCTCGCTGATGCACCCGGGCGTGCAGGGGGCCGACGGCGGCCGATTCACGGGGACCGCCGAGCAGGCGCGGCTGATCCTGTACCTTTTCTGGGCGCTGGCCGCGTTCGGCGCCTTCATGGTCCTGAACGGCATCCACCAAATCCTGACCGGCCGTAACAGCAAGGTCTTCGCGGGGCTCGGCTTCGCGGTCCTGGCCGGCGTGCTCCTCCTCGTCTTCGTGCTGATGCGGCAGCTCAAATAGGCTCAGCGCCGCGCCGGAATCAGCCTGAGCAGCCGCCCGCCGTGGCCCTCTTCGCTGTCCTCGATGAGATAGACGGCGCCGTCCGGGCCCTGCTCGACCTCGCGGATGCGCTGGCCCATGTCCCAGCGCTCCGCCTCGCGCGCGGCCGTGCCCTGGAGGTCGACCCGCACCAGCGCCTTGGACGAGAGGCCGGCGACGAGGATGTCGCCGCGCCATTGCGGGACCAGGCCGCCGGACTAGACGATCATGTCGCCCGGCGAGATGACGGGAGTCCACCACACCGCCGGCGCGGCGAATTCCGGGCGGGTCGGGTGGTCCGGGATCGGGCGGCCGTCATAATGGTCGCCGTTGGAGACGATCGGATAGCCGTAATTGCGGCCGCGCTCGATCAGGTTCAGCTCGTCGCCGCCGGCCGGGCCCATCTCGATCTCCCACAGCCGCCCGGCGCCGTCGAAGGCGAGGCCGAGCGGGTTGCGGTGACCGAGCGTCCAGATCTCGCCGGCCACCGTGGAATCGGCGCGCTCGTTGTAGAAGGGGTTGTCGGCCGGGACGGTGCCGTCGGGGTTGAGGCGAAGGATCTTGCCGAGATTGGCGCGCATGTCCTGCGCAGGATCGAAGTGCTGGCGCTCGCCCGAGCTGACGAACAGGTAGCGGCCGTCAGGTGAGAAAGCCAGGCGGTGGCCGAAATGGCCGCGGCCGTCGAGCTTGGGCTGCTGGCGCCAGATCACCTGAAGCCCTTCGAGCCGCGGCGGCGAGCCCTCCGGCGACAGCCGCGCGCGGCCGACGACGGCGCCACGCGTCTCGCCCTCGCCGGCCTCGACCCAGCTTAGATAGACGATCCGGTTATGGGCGAAATCGGGGTGGAAGATGACGTCGCCGAGCCCGCCCTGGCCGCCATAATCGACCTGCGGCGTGCCGGCGACGGCGACAGTCGCGCTGGCATTGCCCTGCCGCGACCACAGCAGCAGCCGCCCGCGCTGCTCGGTGATCAGCGCCCGAGTGCCGCCGGGCAGGAAGGTCATCGCCCAGGGCTCGTCGAACTGGCCGAGCACCTCGACCTGGAACGGGCGGCCGGACGCCTGCGTCTGGCCGGCCGGAGCGTTGCCGCCATTGGCGAGGTCGCCGTCGGCGGTGCAGCCGGTCAGGATCAAAGCGGGGACGAGGAGCAGGCGCAGCGGACCCATCAGGGAAACTCCGGCAAGAGGCGAGGCGCCGTTGTCACCCTGCCGCGGTTCGCGTCAACCGCTCTTCCACGGAAACGTCGCTTGCCCGCAATGCGGCTCGGGCCTATATAGCTCGTGCCTTTCTCGACATCGGTAACGAAGTTGAGGTCGGCCCCGGGGCGGGGCCGGCGCGGGAGAGGCTT
>DASZEO010000421.1:0-8024 GCA_035940755.1 Allosphingosinicella sp.
AACCGCTTCCAGTTCAACTTCGCCGCGATCTGGCGGCTGGAGAAGGACACTAATTCAGGCCTCAACAACATCACCCAGCGGCCGCGCGACGACTGGATCCTGCACGCCAACCTGTACCGGCAGGATTTCCCGATCATCAACGTGACGAGCGAGCTCAGCCTCACCTGGAACATCAACCGCGAGCGTGGCGAGATCGAGGTCGACGATAACGGCTTCCCGGTCCGCCCGGCGCTGATCGGCAGCCTCCAGTCGCGCAACTACGACGCCTTCTACGTCGGCTACAATGCGGACGGCCATATCGGCCGGATCAACCTATCGGCGTCCACCTATGCGGTGTTCGGCTCCGACCGGAACAGCATCTTCACCGACGCTCCGGCCCGGATCGCCGGCTATTTTGCCGCGATCGAGCCGTCGTTCGACATCAACTGGATTCGCGTTCGGGGCGCGGCGCTGTTCGCGAGCGGCGACGGCGATCCCTATGACGATGTCGAGCACGGCTTCGACGCGATCTTCGAAAACCCGATCTTCGCCGGCGCCGACACCAGCTACTGGATCCGCCAGTCGGTGCCGTTCATCGGCGGCGGCCGCGCCGTTTCGCTCAACGGGCGCAACGGAATCCTCAATTCGCTGCGCCCGTCCAAGGAGCAGGGGCAGTCCAACTTCACCAATCCGGGAACGATGCTGCTCGGCGTCGGCGCGGATTTCGACATCACGCCGCAGGTGCGGCTGTCGGCCAACGTCAACCATTTGTGGTTCCACCGCACCGAAGTGCTCCAGGCGCTGAGGATGCAGGGGACGATCCGCCGCGACCTCGGCTGGGACCTCAGCGCCGCTCTGATCATCCGGCCGCGCGCGATCCAGAACGTCGTCTTCCGGCTGTCCGGAGCGCTGCTTCAGCCGGGCACGGGCTTCCGCGACCTGTTCGAGAGCGAGACTCGCGACGACCGCTATTATTCCATCCTCGCCAATGTCATTTTCACATACTGAGACCGGAACGATGCGGGCACTGGAACTGGGCAAGAGGGCGATCGTCGGAGCGGCGCTGGCCGCAGCCGCGCTCCTCGGCACGTCCCAGCTCGGCGCCTCGGAAGGCGAGAAGGCGGTGGTCCGCGACTACAGCCTGGTGCGTGCCGCGCCGGCACCGCGCACCCAGGACTGGGCCGAAGCCGAAGCCAAGAGCGCCGGCTGCCAGTCCTGCCATACCGAGAGCGACGCCCACACGATGCACCGTTCACCGGCGGTGATCCTCGGCTGCACCGACTGCCACGGCGGCAATCCGGGAGTTACCGGCGACCCCAACCTGCCGCACGACGCCCCGGCTTATGTGGCGGCGCGGGACAACGCCCATGTGCTGCCGCGCTACCCCGGCGCTTGGCATTATCCGGTCAGCGCCAATCCGCGCCGAAGCTACACCTTGCTCAACATCGAGGCGCCCGAGTTCGTCCGCTTCGTCAATCCGTCCGACTATCGGGCGGCGCGCGATTCCTGCGGCGCCTGCCACATCGAGATCATCGAGGCGGCGGAGCGCTCGATCATGTCGACCGGCGCGATGCTGTGGGGCGGCGCCGCCTACAATAACGGCATCGTGCCCTTCAAGAACTACCTGTTCGGCGAAGCCTATACCCGCTCGGGCGAGCCGGCGCGGATCCAGTCACCGATCGGGGGCCAGATCACCCAGGAGCAGCGCGCCCGCGGCGTCCTCGCCGAGCTCTACCCGCTGCCGACCTGGCACGTCGTTCCGCCAGGCGACATCTTCCGCGTGTTCGAGCGCGGCGGGCGCAACATCGGCACGCAGTTCGCCGAAGTGGGCCTTCCCAACCCGACCGGCTCGATCCAGCGGCTCGAGGAGCCGGGCCGGCCGGACCTGCGCCAGTCGAACCGCGGCCCCGGCACCGGCCTTCGAGTCTCGATCCCGATCCTCAACGTGCACAAGACGCGCCTCAACGACCCGTTCAGCTGGTTCATGGGGACCAACGACCAGCCGGGCGACTACCGCCATTCGGGCTGCGCCGGCTGCCACGTCGTCTACGCCAACGACCGCGAGCCTCGCCACAGCCTGACCTACGCCCAATATGGCCGCGACGGTCAGACGGTGACGGTCGACCCGACGATCCGCGACCTCACCCAGCGCCTGCCGACCCAGGAAGGCGGCGAGGAAGGCCATGGCGGCGGCGCCGGCGGCCACGGCGAGGAGGGCCATGCGGCGCCGGCCGACGAGAACCACAATGCGATGCGCGAGCGCGGCCATCCGCTCCGGCACGTCTTCACCCGCGCCATCTCCACCGCGCAGTGCATGAACTGCCACATGCACCAGCCCAACATCTTCCTGAACTCCTATCTCGGCTACACGATGTGGGACTATGAATCCGACGCCGACCTGATGTGGCCGGGGCCGGAGAACCGCCTGCCCGCGCGCAACGCCGAGGAGGAGCAGCGCTTCCGCCACCAGCGCTACCCGGACCAGCAGCAGGTCCACGACGTGCTCACCCGCAACCCGGAAGGCGCGGCGCCGCGCGGGCTGTGGGCGGACGTCGAGTTCGTCCGCGAGGTTTACGACCGGGTGAACCCGCTCGCCCGCGACACCCAGTTCGCCGACTATCACGGCCACGGCTGGAACTTCCGCGCCATCTTCCGGCGCGACCGCGAGGGCAACCTCCTCGACGCCGACGGTAACCGCATCCCGCCGGGCGACCCGGACACGTTCCGCCGTGACGGCGAGGGGCTGTTCGTGCCCGCCGGGGTCAACCCGGGCCGCGCCGTCCACATGATGGACATTCATGCCGAGCGCGGCCTCCAATGCGCCGACTGCCACTTCGCGCGCGACAACCACGGCAACGGCTTCATCCAGGGCGAGGTCGCAAACGCGATCGAGATCAGCTGCCGCGACTGCCACGGCACGGTGCGCGACTATGCCAATCTTCGCACCTCCAACGTCGCCGCTCCGCCGCGCGGCACCAACCTCGAGCTCCTGCGCAACGAGGACGGCCGCCGCCGTTTTGAGTGGACCGAGCGCGACGGGCGCCGCGTGCTGATCCAGCGCTCAATCGTCGATCCGAACCTCGAATGGGAGGTGAGCCAGGTCCGCGACAGCGTCGATTCCTCGCTCCCGCCCTGCGAGGCGCATGGCGACCAGGCGACGCCCGGCCCCTGCTTCAACCTCCGCTCGGCACGCTCCAAGCTGATGTCGCGCACCGGTGCCGAGACCGGCCGCTTCGTCTTCGGCCAGGGCGTGCCGGACGGCGAACTGGCGCATCCGGACAACGAGATGGCCTGCTTCACCTGCCACCTTTCGTGGACGACGAGCTGCGCCGGCTGCCACCTTCCGATCGAGGCCAACAACCGCACGACGATCCACCATTATAGCGGCGAGGAGACTCGCAACTTCGCCACCTACAATCCGCAGGTGGCGCGCGACGAGATGTTCCAGCTCGGCCGCCACCAGACGACCAAGGGCAACATCATCGCCCCGATCCGCTCGACCTCGGCGCTGATCCTCTCGTCGACCAACGTGAACCGGGAGCGCATCTACACGCAGCAGCCGCCGATCTCGGCGGCCGGCTTCTCCTCGCAGGCCTTCGCGCCGCATTTCCCGCACACGGTGCGGCGGACCGAGACGAAGAACTGCACCGACTGCCACGTCTCGGCGGCCAACGACAACAATGCCTGGATGGCGCAGCTGCTGCTCAACGGCACCAACTTCGTCAACTTCGTCGGCATGAACGTCTGGAGCGGGCTCGAAAGCGGCTTCCAGGCGACTCGCGTCACCGAATGGGACGAGCCGCAGGCGGTGATCGGCTCGGCGCTTCACCGCTACGCCTATCCCGATTTCTACCGCCTGCACGTCGAGCGCAACCATCGCGAGCTGGTCAACTGGACGCGCGGCCGCACGTTCGACCGCAATTTGAGCGGCGAGACCCATGCCCTCGAACAGTTCGCCAACGTCGTCCAGGGCACGCGCGACCCGGTGCGCTGTCTCCAGCATCGCGGCGAATATATGTACGTCGCGGAGGGGCGCGGCGGCTTCAGGGTTTACGACATCGCGAGCGTCGGCAACAAAGGCTTCTCGGAGCGGATCGTCACCGCGCCCTTCTCGCCGCTCGGCCAGGACACGCGGGTGAACTCGCGCAACGCCACCTGCGTCGCGCTCCCGACCAACCAGCCGATCCGCCCCGACCGCAACGACACGATGGCCAGCACCCAGAGGCCGCAGGCCAACGGCCAGACGATCAGTCTGCTCGAGGAGAACCAGGAGCAGCGCTTCCACCCGATCTACAATTATGCCGTGGTCACCGACTCCGAAGAGGGCCTGTTCCTCGTCAACGTCAACACAATGTCGAACGGCGAGCCCAGGGACAATTTCCTGCGCCGCGCCGTCACCTGGAACGAGAATGGCGTGCTCAACGGCGCCCGCCACGTGACGCTCGCCGGCTATTACGCCTACATCACGGCGGACGCCGGCCTGGTGGTGGTCGACCTCAACGATCCGCTGCACCCGCGCTACCTGACGACCTTGCCGCTGCGCGACGCCCGCGCCTCCGCGCTTCAGTTCCGCTATTTGTGGGTCACCGACGCCGAAGGGCTGAAGCTGTTCGACGTCACCGACCTGGCCCGGCCGGTGCCGGTGCCGAGCGGCACCGTGCCGTTTGCCGACGCCCGCCGGGTCTATCTCGCCCGCACCTACGCCTATGTCGCGGCCAAGCAGCAGGGTCTGGCGATCGTCAACATCACCAATCCGGAGCGTCCGGGCCCACCGACCTTCGTCACGTTCGACGGGCAGATGAACGACGTCGAGGACGTGATCGTCGCGTCCACCAACGCCTCGCTGTTCGCCTACGTCGCCGACGGCCGCAACGGCATCAAGGTCATCCAGCTGACCTCCTTCCAGTCGACGCCTCAGGTCTACGGCTTCTCGCCGCGGCCGGTGCCGCAGCTCATCGCCTGGGCGCGAACGCCCTCGCCTGCGCTGGCCCTGTCCAAGGGCCTCGACCGCGACCGCGGCGTCGACGAAACGGGCGGCCAGATCGCCGTCTTCGGCCGCCTCGGCTCGCGGCCGTTCAACCGGCAGGAGATGGAGCGCCTGTTCCTCAACAGCCGCCGCCTCCCCTACCGGGTCAGCGACACCGGCTCGATGGAAGACTGGGTCCCGATGCAAACGGCCGCGCGCTGATCGCGGCCTTCAATGACTGAAACGGCAGAGCGGCCTCAGGCCGGCTGCTTCTCGTCGATCAGCATCCGAACCAGCGGCTGGAGGTTGGCCGTGTAGCGGGCGAGGATCTCATGGTCCTCGACCGTGTCGAAATGGGTGATGAGCTGCCGCCCGTCCCACAGGTGGAGCGCGTAGCCGGGTGGGTCGGCGACGATCATCGGCCGCTCGTCGGGCGTTTCGGGATCGATGGCGTTGAGGTCGAGCGCCACTTGCGGCGCCGTCGAGGAGCAGACGATCACGGTCGTGCCGGCCCAGCCGGTGATGATCGGCCGGTGGACGTGACCCGTCACCATCGCCACCACGTTGCGGCGGCCTTCGATGACGCCGCGCAGCCGGCCGATCCACTCGGCGTCCGGATCCTCGGTCAGCCAGGGGATCCCGGTGGCGATCGGCGGATGGTGGAGCGCGATAAGCGTCGGCCGCTCCGGCGCCTCGTCGAGCCGCTCGCTCAGCCACGCCGCCCGCGTCTCGCAAAAGGCGCCGCCGTGGCGCCCCGGCTCGAGCGTGTCGAGCACGAGGATGCGTAGCGGATGGTCGTCCAGCGCATATTGGATGAAGCCGCCGGCGCTTCCCACCTCGGGGAACAGCTCCAGAAAAGGGGCCCGGCTGTCGTGATTGCCCATCAGCGGGAAGACCGGAAAGGAAAGGCCGGAGATCGCCTCCTTGTAGCGGGCGTAGGACTGGGCGTCGTCGCCGTCATTGGCGATGTCGCCGGTGACCAGCAGCAGGTCCGGCCGCGGCTCGAGCTCGTGCAGCCGGTGCAGCGTCGCGTCGAGCCGCTGCCGGTTGAACTCGTCCGGGTTGTTCGGATCGAAACCCAGATGAACGTCGGTGATCTGGGCGATCAGCATCCGATCATCGGGCTCTGGGCGCCTGCTGCGGCTGGACCGGGATGACGGTGCTCGTCCACCTGTGTCCCCTCACCTGCTGGCGCAGCAGCCGCGTCGGCACCCCCTCATCCATGTGATAGTCGTGGCACATCGCGCAGCTCGATTCCACCGGCAGGCTGGTCGTCTCGCCGCCATGGCAGTCGCGGCAGCTGGCGACGTTCGGGATCAGCAGGTCCGACGAATCGGAGGAGGCGTCGGCGCGGTGGCAGCTCAGGCAGGCCTGGGAGCCCTCGATCCGCGGCCGGCCCGGCCGCTGCACGATCTGGTGGGCGCGGTGGTCGAACCATCCGTGGAGCATGTAGCGGATCGGGAACGCCACCGGCCGGATGCCGTAAGCGAGCGAGCCGCCGGGCGCCGGCACCACCTGGTGGCAGTCGTAGCAGGCGCCGCCGGGCGAGAAGACCTGCCGCACGGCCTGGTCCGCGCGCGTCCCCTGGGCGGCCCGCGCCCGAGCGCTCTGAACGGCGGCGCGGATCTGGTTGACGTCGCCGGGGCGGCTTCGCGCGGTGCCCAGCTCCGGCGGGCGCTGGCGCAGGCCCGCCCGGTAGAAGGAGCGGATGTCGGCGACCACCTGGCGCGGCTCGCCGTGGCGAAGCGTGCGGATGGTGCCGTCGATCTGCTCGAAGGCGAGGCTGTGGCACATGCCGCAATCGCCTTCCATGTCGGGCGGCTGGAAGCGCGTCCCGTCCGGGGTCGGCACGTGGCAGTCCGCGCATTGCAGCTGCTGGCCGAAGCCGTAGGTCGAAGACAGCCGCCGCGCCATCTGCGCCACTCCGCCGCTGGCGTTGAGGTGAAGCGCGTGCGGGAATTTAAGGTTGCTCATCTCGCGCGGATGCTGCGCGAGCGAAACCCGCTGCACGCGCGGCTGGTCGTTGTCCCAGCGCACCAGCACCGACGGCTGGAACTCGGGATGGAGGTCCTCGAAGTCGCCCGCGTCGGCGAGGCGCGTGTCGGGGAGCCGGCCGTTGAGGTCGGAGTGGCAGTCGGTGCAGAATTGCTGCGCCGGCGCGGGGATCTGCTGCGGCCCCTCATGCTCGGTGTGGCAGTCGACGCAGCGGCCCGGATCAAGGCCGAGCGTCTCGCCGATCCGCATCTGGAATCGCTGCCAGCCGCTCAGGTTGGGCCGTGCCTGCATCATCCGCCGAACGTCGGCATGATCGTGCACCTGGGTGTGGCAGGCGGTGCAGGCCTGGTCGCGCACCGACACGAACGGATCGACGTGGCAGGCGCGGCAATTGTTGCCGAGCGCCGCATGGCCCTGCGACAGGCTTCCGCTCAGCCACAGCCGGTCGGCGTGGAAGCCCTGCGCATATTCCGCCCGGCCGCGGTCCTGATGGTAGAAAGCGTAGATCGGCCAGGCGACGAAGATGGCGAGCACGGCGATGACCAGCGCCCAGGCGATCGGGCGCTTGCCGGGCATGACCGCGGCGAGCGCGAAGCGGCTGGTGTCGAACTTTTCTTCCGCCGCCTCGTCCTCGGGCGCGCGTTCGATGTCGATCGCGACGTCCTCGGAGCCCATCTCCTGGGGCAGGACGCGCAGGTGGAACGGGCCGATTCGGATGGTGCCGCCGATCGTGACGTCGATCTGGCCGAACTGGGTGTTCTCGCCGTCGATCGAGACGGTCAGGCCCGCTTCCGCCGAGACGCCGACTCGCGTGGCGGAGATCTGCTCGATGGTCGCGTGGTGAAGCGCGACGACCAGGTCGTTCAGCCGGATGTCGGATTCGGGATCGCGGCCGACCTTCAAGAGGTCGTCACGCACCCGTGACGAGCGGACGATCTGCCGACCGTCAGCGCTGTAGCTGATGTTCCTTAAAAGGAACGCCATCCCTACTACCCCCCTACCAGTAGAAGAAGACGCTGAGGACGTGTGCGAGCAAAGCGGCGATCAGGACGAACGTCAATGGGACATGCACATAAAGCCAGAT